>JAEEUB010000006.1 GCA_016286785.1 Candidatus Saccharimonadota bacterium | reverse complement strand
TGTGATTATTTTACCATAATATGATTTGCTGAGCAGCAAAAAAGGTACTTTGGGAAACATTGACTTGGGCGAACACCCATAGGCATGCTCGAAAAGTACCTTTTTCGCTTTAACGCTTCGAGAATTGCTCTTTGCGACGAGCAGAGCGCAAACCGTATTTCTTGCGTTCTTTTTCGCGTGGATCGCGTTTCATCATTCCAGCTTTTTTGAGTATAGGCCTTAGGTCTGGGGCTTCAGCAGTTAATGCTTTTGAGATTGCAAGTTTGATTGCATCTACTTGACCAGCAAGACCGCCACCTTTTGCTAAAATTGTGATATCGTAATCCTTTTGCTTGCCAGCAATTGCTAGCGGATCGGTAATTTCAGCAAGATAAGTTTTATTCCCAGATAGATAATCTAGAGCTTGCTTATCGTTGATTGTGATATTGCCTTTACCTTTATAGAGACGTGCGGTTGCCGTAGAAGCTTTACGACGTCCAAGTCCGTATACGTATTTCTTTGCAGTAGTCATTATTTAATCTCCTTTGGGTTTTGGGCTTCGTGCGTATGCTCTGGGCCGGCAAAAACGCGCAATCTCTTCATGCGGTCTGCGGCTAATTTATTCTTTGGGAGCATTCCTTTTACGGCCTCACGAATTACGCGCGCAGGATCTTTTTCGATTACTTCCTCGAGTTTTAATTCCGAAAGACCACCTGGATACATACTGTGGCGATAATATTTTTTCTGGACCATTTTGTCTCCGGTCACTACTACGTCTTTTGCATTGATTACGACAACATAATCACCGTTATCAATGTGTGGAGTGTAGGTAACTTTTGATTTGCCCATTAACTTATCCGCGATTATGACTGCAATTTTGCCTAGCGGCATCGTTGATGCATCGACTAGGTACCAGTCGCGCTTAATTTCCGAGGCTTTTTGACTATAAGTTTTCATTATTTAGCCTCCTTTTTAGTCTTTTTAGCTGATTTTTCGTCTGCTGGGGCTTCCATAGTCAACTCATCAACAAAGCTGATTGTTGCCATTTCGGAATTATCTCCGCGTCTAAAGCCAGCACGTTCAATTCTGAGATATCCTGAATTTCTTTCGATCTGTGGCGCAATCACGTCTACTAAAATGGTGGCGGCTTCTAGATCGTTTAATCTAGAGATTACCAATCTGCGATTATGCAGGTCGCCTTTTTTAGCTATAGTGATTAACTTTTCCATTTTTCTGCGGATTTCTTTGGCTCTAGCTAAAGTTGTAGCAATAGATTGATATCTGATTAGGGAGCACATCAGCCCACGAGTGAGTGCTAGCCTCTGGTCGGTTTCGCGGCCGAATTTTCGGCCTTTATAACTGTGGCGGTGCATATTAAATATTAAACTCCGTTAACTTTTCTTTTACTTCATCTAATGCCTTTTGTCCGAATCCCTTAAGATCCCTTAAATCAGTCTCTGATAGGGTGATTAGGTCTCTAATGGTTTTAATGTCATTATTGAGAAGTGCATTAGCGGTGCGAGCTGAAAGATCAAGCTCTTCGATTGGTAAAGATAAGCCTGAATCTTCTTCTTCGCGACGTGTTCCTGGCATTGGTGCTGATTCGACCTTTGTGCTTCCAGCTAGTGCCGTATATTGATTAACTAATATTGCAGCGGCTTCCTCAAAGGCTTCTTGAGGAGTAATAGTGCCGTCAGTATCAATTGTCATGGTTAATTGTTGCAAATTAGTATCTTGTCCTACACGAGTATTCTCTACCTTGTAGCGTACTCTTAGGACTGGTGTGAATACTGCGTCGATTGCAATCATATCTGAGTGGATTCTATCCTCGCTTGATTTTTCAATAGTCAGATAGCCTCTACCCGTTTCCACGACAAAATGCATTTTGATGGTCTTTTTTGGATCATCGATGTGGCAAATTACTTGGTTTGGATTAGCGATTTCGACTTCTGCTGGAAGCTTGATATCTCCGGCTATAACTCTTTTTTCGCCATCTTTTTCTGATTGCTTGTCTCCGCGCATTTCTAGGTCTAGTTCGATGGGCGCATCGGTATGCATCTTAAAACGAATGTTTTTTAGATTCAGCATGATATCTACCGCATCTTCCCTAACTCCAGGGATAGTGGCGTATTCGTGGCTTGTGCCTTCGATAGAAAAGGCCGTAATTGCTGCACCTTTCACGCTCGATAGAAGCACCCGGCGCAAAGAGTTGCCAAGCGTGTTGCCGTAGCCATAATAAAGTGGCTTAATTACGAACTCCGCGCTATTTTCACCTAATTCCTTTACGCTAGCAAGTGATGCCTCATGAATGTTTTTTGTAGTCATGTCCTTTTCTCCTTAGCGTGAGTAATACTCAACAATTAATTGTTCGTTAATGCCAGGTTCGGCCTCCTCGCGTTTTGGCAAACCTGTAATTTCGATCTTCATTTTTTTCGCATCTACTTTCATCCATGAAAGTGGTGAAACGTTAGCCGCACCGGTTATATTAGATAGATTTTTGAAATATTCGGTCTTTGACGATTTAGGTCTTACCTCTAGGGTGTCGCCTGGTTTTAGGCGAATCGATGGAATATCTATTCTTCTACCATTAAGCAGGAAGTGACCATGGGTCACAAGTTGCCTAGCTTGGCGACGTGTAAGGGCAAATCCAGCACGATATACGACGTTGTCTGTTCTTCTTTCTAGGAGTTCTAGAAGTTTTTGACCAGTCATACCTTCGGCCTTTAATGCTTCTTTCATCAATTTAGCGAATTGTTTTTCTAGTAGGCCATACATACGGCGAACTTTCTGCTTTTCGCGAAGTTGTGTTAGATATAGGCTACCGCCCCTAACGCGCATATCGCCGTGCTCACCCGGAATGCCTGATTTTTTGGCCATTACTTTATGCGCTTTTGGTGCTAGTGCAAATCCTTCGCGTCGGCTTTGTTTTACAATTGGGGAAATATCTCTAGCCATTATGGTTTCCTTTCTCCCTTAGGTCGTACACCACCGTGCGCGATAGGGGTTACGTCTGTGATACTGTCGATTTTGATGCCAACAGTTGAAATTGCGCGAATTGCAGCATCTCGACCAAGACCAATTCCCGAGACATATACGTCCACGGAATTAAGTGCATGGTTTTTCTTTGCTATTTCTAGCGCTTTTTCGGCTGCAACACCCGCCGCAAATGCGGTGCCTTTTTTAGATCCACGGAATCCATTTGCTCCAGCTGAAGATGCGGACAATACTCCGCCTTGTCTATCGGTTACGCTGATGATGGTATTGTTGAAGGTAGCTTGGATATGAACGGCTCCAGCATTAACAATGCGCTTAGCTTTTTTTGATTTAGATTTGGAAGCAGCTGGCGCGCTGGTGGCTTCGACCACCGCTTCGTTGTTCTTGATGTTTTCTTCTTCTGCCATATTGCTCCTTTAAGTCTTACTCGCTGCTTTAGGTTGTGCTCCACCGACCGCGATCGCCTTACCTTTACGAGTACGTGCGTTCGTACGAGTACGCTGGCCGTTGACTGGCAATTTTGCCTTGTGACGCATTCCCTTATAGGAATTGATATCCTTAATTCTTTTAATATTATTGCTCACTAGGCGTCGAAGATCACCCTCAACATGATATTCTTTCGAAATAATGTCATTGATTTTCTGTTCTTCAGCCTCGGTGAGATCTTTCACCCGAGTGGTAGGCTCGATTTTAGCCTCCGCAAGGATTTTCTTTGAAGTTGTGCGGCCAATTCCATGGACATAAGTAAGCGCAATCCACACTTGCTTATCGGAAGGAATTACCACGCTAGCTATTCTAGCCATATATTAACCCTGCCTTTGCTTATTCTTAGGTTTTTTCTTATTGATGACACGAAGTACACCCTTCCGGCGCACAATGATGTCATCTGGTGAAATTTTTTTAACACTTGCACGTACTTTCATTGTGTTAAAACCCTTTCCTTATTAACGTCGTAATAATCTTCGCTTAATAAAAATCTCGTAGCTAAATACTTTTGCAACTAGTATTTAACTCTTCGACCTCCAATAAAGCATTGTAAAAATTACAACGGTTGATATTAATCTTTGAGTCTGAAGCTGATTCTGCCCTTTGTAAGATCGTAAGGGGTTAACTCAACTTCGACTCTGTCGCCCGGGACGAGGCGAATATAGTTTTTTCGCATCTTCCCGCTCATGTGGGCAACAATAACATGACCATTCTCGAGTTCAACCCGAAACTGGGTATTTGGCAGTGCCTCAATAACACTACCAGTGAGTTTTATCACTTCCTTTTGACTAGCCATAAATTACTATTTAAGTTTATCACAAATAGCTTTAGTTGTAAAGCATTAAATTTTGAATTAGTCTTCTACGATTACGGCTCGCGTAAACTGCCTAGAGAGATACGTACCTTGCGTCTGCGACCACTCGCCAGTACAGGTGATTAGGGTCACCGACTCTTTGCCTTTGACTGGACTTTTTGATGCAGTTACCATGTATTTATCTGATTCGCTTAGGGGTACGGATTTATTTTCCATAACAGAATAATTGTATTTTATTCCATCGCCGCGCTCGACTGTAATAATATCTCCTTCGGACAGACTTGGGGTAGCTTTAAATACGCCTAGAACGTGCGGGCCACCATTGTGGCCATCTATAATCATTGTGCCGCCTTGTCCTGGTTTTCCTGATGCGTTATACCAGCCAACGTCGAAAATGTTTTGAGGAGTATCTAGTTCACCGGATGCATTTACGCCCATGGGCAAAATTCTAGCGTTTCTTATTCCTAGTTTTTCGATAGTTAGATAACGTGGACGATCTGCAGCTACGGTGTATTCTCGCACTTCTTCTTCGGTAGGTTCTTCTTCGATTAGTTCTTCTTCGGCGGCTCTGTTTGTTGTGACTTCTCGTTCCGAACCCTCTTTTTCGTTATAGTATTGATTTTCGTAAGTTGCAACTTTAATAAAAAAAGTTAAGAGTAGAGTAGCAATTAGGAACCAAGCCACCCATTTAATAATTTTTCGCCAACCCTTAATTTCTAGACTCATTATTAAAATCGTCGTATGTTACCATTAATGCTCTTGAATCTATCGACCGTAGATTCTCAAGTGCCACCGTCACTACAATTAGAAGTCCTGTTCCGGAAATCGATAAACCGATTGGGGCACCTGTAGTCACAATGAAGACGTAATCTGTAATGAATGGAAGCATAGCAATAATGCCTAATGCTAAAGCGCCAAATAAATCTAATCTATTTACCACTTTGCTTAGGTAATTGGCTGTAGTGATACCTGGTCTAACTCCCTCAATAAAGCCGCCCTGTTTTTGCAAATTATCGGCAATCTCTTTAGTATTAAAGATGATTGACGTATAAAAATACGTAAAGATGAATACCAACACAAAATAGAGCGCCGGGTAAACGAACCATTGCAATGTTATGCCATCTGGATACATGGTGCTAAAATTATTTGCTGACGGTGCAGAAAAGACGCTGACAAGCATTTCACCGAATTCATTTCCAGAATCTATGGATGTAATCACTTGGCCAACTAGAGCTGGCAACGACAAAAAAGCGGTAGCAAAGATTACTGGAATTACGCCTGCTGCTATTAGTTTAATTGGTAAGATGGACTTAATGCCGCCATAAGACGAATTGCCATGTACTCTCTTGGCATAATTGATGGTTATTATTCGTTGAGCTTCGTTTAGCTTTACCAAGAAGTAGATAACTACAAGCATTGCTACAGAGAATCCTAGAAGAATCCAGAATGTTGTTGGATCAACTGGTATTTCTAATCCGAATAACTCAAGCATTCCCTTGTCGGTATTAAAGAGTGCCGCACCAAGTGACGCCATGGTTGTTGGTAACTGAGATATAATTGATGCAAAAATCAATGTCGAGATACCATTGCCGACGCCCTGTTCGGTAATTAGCTCGCCGAGCCACATAAGGATGAGTGAACCAGCAGTCATCGATGTAACTGAGAGTGCCCAGTCGTTAAAAGTTGGAGTAAAATCTGATGCAATGTTTGCAGATAGCGTTGATTGATACAGGATAAAGATATATGCAATAGATTGAATAATGGCAAGAGGCACCGTAAGCATTCTGGTCCATTGATTTATTTTACGGCGGCCCGTTTCGCCATCGTTTGATATTTCTTCTAAAGACGGGATAGCCTTAGTCAAAAGTTGAATCACGATCGAGCCGGTAATATAAGGGGACAAGCCAACCAAAATAATACTAAACGAGGCTAGTCCGCCACCAGAGATCAAGTTTAAAAAACTTGAAAAATCGGATTTCTCCATTAAATTTGACACTGCTTCTTTAAATGTGGAAGCGTCGCCCATTGGTACTGGGATTTGAGCTAGTAACCTGTAGGCCACTATAATTCCGAGTATTATAAATACTCGCTTTAACATGTCTTTGTTCTTTAGGGATTTGAAAATAGTCTTGAAATGCATAATACCTCTTATAACAACTATATTATATATTAGCATACTTAGATTGTTTTTGGAAGTCTAAAAAGCGTATTGCGCTGAAAAATCCCCCTTTAGGTGGGGGATTTTTCGGTTTACCACTCGTTAAAGATTTTCTAAATCTTCTTCGGTGGGTTCTTTTTGCCCGGCCGTCTCAAAACTTTCGAGTGGGGCTACGCCAGTACCTACTGGTATCTTACGGCCAATAATCACATTCTCTTTTAGACCTCTGAGGTGATCTACGCGTCCGTTAATCGCAGCGTTAATTAATACCCTAGTAGTATCTTGGAATGATGCTGCAGATAAGAACGAATCTGAGAAGATTGACACCTTTGTAATACCAAGTAGAAGGTTAGTATAGGTTGCTGGCTCTTTGCCGGCCGCTTCTAGCTCTTTATTCACCGTTACAACCATCGCTCTTGACACGATATCGCCAGATACAAATTCCGAATCTCCAGGTTCGTTTATTTGTACTCTCGAGAACATTTGATGTACGATAATTTCAAGGTGTTTTGGCGAAATCTCGTGACCTTGTGCTGCGTATACGCTTAGAACATCGTTCATAATATAGCGTTCAGTTTCTTCAACACCCTTATATTTCATTAAGTCTTGAAGATTAAGAGATCCTACGGTTAACCTATCGCCCGCCTCTACGGTGTCATTGCTTTTAACTACGAGCTCGGCATCACCTGGTATTTCGATTCTAACTGGAGTTGAAGCCGAAGATACTAGCATAATAGCATCTTTTACTAGTTCCACAACACCGTCGTGCGGGGCTTTAATTGCGGCTTTATCACCACTCTTTTTAACAAGCGTTGCGCCCGCCTTAACGCTTGCGCCGTCCTTGACTGCTGGCTTACGGTTTTCAAGTTCGAATCTTTCAACGGCACCAGATTGAGGTGTAATTTCGACAATATAATGATTATTGTCTTCCCAAATATTGACTACACCATCAATAGGCGAGACATAGGCTTGACCTTTAGGTGAGCGAGCCTCTAGGAGCTCCTCAACACGAGGAAGGCCTCTTGCGATAGCACCAGAACCTGCAACGCCTGAGCCGTGCTTAGTATCGAGCGTAAGCTGCGTGCCTGGCTCACCTAATGATTGCGCGGCTATAACACCAACTGGTTCGTTTGCGGCAACTAGTGTTCTGGTTGACATATCAACGCCGTAGGCTTTGCGTGGAATTCCATTTACCGCAGTAGTGGACAAGATTGACTGAATCTTAACAGATGAAATGTTATCATCGGCCTCGATTTGCTCTGCCATTTCTTTAGTGATTAATTCGTTGGCTTCTAGATACCCCGGAATTGGCTCGGCAGTGTAACGACCAACTAGTCTAGCTTTAAAGTCAATGCCAGATGCATCGGTTTCGTTGCGGTAGACCGTAAATCCTGGATCTGGAGCTTCCTCATCTGAGGTAAAGACGTCTTGAGATACATCAACTAGCCTACGAGTTAGATAACCGGAGTCGGCAGTACGTAGGGCTGTCGATACTTGACCTTGGCGGGCACCTCGAGTCGCGATAAATGACTCAAGTGTGTTTAAGCCTTTTTTGTATGAAGATTTGACTGGTAATTCGATTTCGTTGTTATTGATATCTACCATGATGCCAATTTCGGCAGATGCAAGCTTGATGTTCGAAATGTTACCACGAGCACCGGAGTTTACCATTACGGCGATATCGGTGTCCATTTCAGATAGTTTTGTCTGCAAGAATTCTGAAATTCTCTTGTCGATGTCACGCCAGTTGGCAATAGTTAATTTATGGCGCTCTTCTTCGGTGACTAAGCCGTCGTTAAATTGCTCCTGAATCATTGCAGTTTTGGCATCACCTTCGGCGATAAAGTCATCGATTTCATCGTAGGTTGGATAATCATCTTTAGCGGTCGAGATTGATGCAATTGTTTCGTATTCGAATGCTAGATCCTTTAATGCGTCTGCGGTTTTTACCATTACATCCGAGCCGTAAAGGTCAAAGATATCTGCCATAACCTTCGATAGATGTTTCTTAGTTTGCACCGAGTTGTCATATGGATATTCCTTTGGCAAGATTTCGTTAAAGATTACTCGACCAAGGGTAGTATTGCGGATTTCTTTCTTTGCAAAGACTCTAATTGGAGTCTGCAAGGCAATAACGCCCTGATCGTATGCCATTTCGGCTTCGTAAACGCTAGAGAATGCTTTTGGTTTATCCGTGTCGGTGCCTGGTTTATCGTACGTTAGATAATAAGCGCCCAGCACTACGTCCTGATAAATAGCAAGTACTGGTGAGCCATCGGCCGGCTTTAGAAGGTTTCTCGATGCGGACATCAATTCTTTGGCTTCTGCCTGAGCGGCATCCGACAAAGGTAGGTGGACTGCCATTTGGTCACCATCGTAGTCGGCGTTAAAGCCTGATGCTACGAGTGGATGTAGTTTTATGGCTTTACCATCGATTAATCTTGGTTGAAATGCCTGTACAGACAGTCTATGCAAAGACGGCGCGCGGTTTAATAGTACATATTTACCTTTAATTACTTCGTCTAGCGCGTCCCATACTATAGTCTCTTTGGCTTCGATTAGCCTTGAGGCTGCCCGAATGTTATTAGCGTATTCGTTTCCGATTAACCAAGAGATAACGAAGGGTTTAAAGAGTTCGAGCGCCATTTGTTTTGGTAAGCCGCATTCGTTGAGTTTAAGCTCTGGACCCACAACAATCACGGAGCGTCCAGAATAATCTACACGTTTACCTAGTAGGTTTTGGCGGAATCTACCCTGTTTACCCTTTAAGAGATCGGACAAAGATTTTAGTTTTCTCCTACCATTAGTAGAGCTTGCGCCTCTTGAGCCATGAGCAGCAGAATTATCAATTAATGCATCTACCGCTTCTTGTAGCATCCTCATCTCATTTCTACAAATAACCTCGGGGGCATGTAGATCCATTAGTTTTTTAAGACGGTTGTTACGGTTAATAACGCGGCGGTAAAGGTCATTTAGATCTGACGTAGCAAACCTGCCACCCGGTAATGCAATCATTGGCCTTAGATCTGGCGGAATAACTGGAATAACCGTAAGAATAAGATCCTCTGGCTTAATCCCGGCAGACTGCATACCTTCCAAAGTTTTTAGTCTCTTTTGGATTCTTTTCTCTTTTTGACCTTTAGCCTCTTCCTCTTCTTTATGCAAATCCTCGATTAGCTTATCAAGGTCAATTTCGTCGAGCATTTTTTTAATTGCGGTTGCGCCCATCTCTACCGTAATTAGATCTTCATATTCTTCTGGTAGATTACGATATTGAACTTCGGTAATTGTATTGCCTTTTTTGAATGATTCTAGAGTTGATTTATTGGTTTGATATTCGGACTCTAGCTCTTCTAACTCTTTTGCCTGTTCTTCGGCCAAAGCTTTGATATCTGCGCCTTTTACTTTTGCTTCTTTATCGTAACGAATCTTGATGGCCATTTCGGCGTCTCTCGTTTGACTCTCTAGCTGCTCCAAGGTTTTTTGGATTTCTTCTGTTTTTGCATCGGTTATAAGGTAAGTTGCAAAATAAACTACTCTTTCGATGTTTTTAACAGTAATATCTAGCAGTAAGCTTAGAGCGGAAGGGATTCCACGCATAAACCATATATGCGCAACTGGTGCAGCCAATTCGATGTGCCCCATTCTTTCCCGGCGCGTAATCGATTTAGTAACAAGGTTGCCCTCTTTATCAACCGCAGCTTCGCGCGAGCGGACACCTTTTAATTTGGAATCGTGCGGATTTATATCCTTGGTTGGTCCAAAGATTCTCTCACAGAACAAGCCATCTCGTTCTGGTTTTTGGGTACGATAGTTGATTGTTTCTGGTTTAGTAACTTCACCATAGCTCCAATTCAAGATATCGTCTCGACTCGCTATTGTTAATCTGATAGAGTCGAAATCTGATGCGCTTATGAAATTATCCATCCAAGCCATCTTAGAACTCCTCTCCGAGGTCAACTGCACCATCGTCTTCGTCTTCCTCATTAATATCGATACCTTCTTCGGCGATCATTGCTTCGGCCTCTGATTCGTCGAGGTCATAGATTTCCGGTTCGGTATCCTTTTTGTGCTGATCGTAGATGGATTGATCATCTTTCGATTTTTCGATTTCTTTCGAAGTGCGTTCGATGACGTCGCCCGCATCGGCTGATTCGCCGTGGTCTAGAAGGTCAACTTTGAGACCTAAACCTTGTAATTCTTTTACCAGAACATTAAATCCTTCTGGGAGCTTTGGTCCTTCAATTGGCTCGTGTTTGATGATTGCTTCGTAAGCCTTAGCACGGCCGTAGACGTCATCGGACTTTATTGTTAACATTTCTTGAAGTGTAGTTGCTGCGCCATAAGCTTCTAGCGCCCAGACTTCCATTTCCCCAAACCTTTGGCCACCATTTTGAGCTTTACCACCTAGCGGCTGCTGGGTAACCATGGTGTAAGGTCCAGTTGAACGGGCATGAATTTTATCTTCTACCATGTGATGAAGCTTTAGCATATGCATTACCCCAACGGAAGTTCTTTCGTTGAATGGTTCGCCAGTTAGTCCATCGTATAGTTGAACTCTACCATCTTCAGCTAGGCCTGCTTTTTTGAGCTCTTCTGAGATTTTTTCATCTGGTACACCGTTAAATGAAGGTGTTGCGACTTTATAGCCTAAGGCTCTGGCTGCCATACCAAGGTGCGTTTCAAATAGCTGGCCTAGGTTCATACGGGAAGGTACGCCCATCGGTGAAAGAACAATATCTACAGGAGTACCATCCTCCATAAACGGCATATCTTCAACTGGCAATACACGGGATACTACACCTTTGTTGCCGTGGCGTCCAGCGAGCTTATCGCCAACACCGATTTTACGCATTTCGGCTACAAAGATCTTGATTTGCATGATTACGCCAGCTTTTAGCTCGTGTCCTTGCTCTCTGGTGTAAACGCGTACATCTACGACCTTGCCGGTTGATGAGCCGTTCATACGAATTGAGGTATCACGTACATCCTTGGCTTTTTCGCCGAAGATTGCACGGAGTAACCTCTCTTCAGAACTTAGTTCTTGCTCACCTTTTGGCGTAATCTTACCTACTAGGATGTCTCCGTTTTTGACTTCTGAGCCAATAGTGACGATACCGTCTTCACCGAGATGGCGAAGTGAGTGCTCCGATACGTTTGGAATGTCTCTTGTGACTTGCTCTGGACCCAATTTGGTTTCACGAACTTCTACGTCGAAATCCTTTATATTGATGGACGTTAATGTATCGTCTTCAACCAAACGATTTGAAATAACGATGGCGTCGTCCATGTTGTAGCCACGCCAAGGCATGAAAGCGACTATGAGATCACGGCCAAGGGCGAGCTCGCCGTTATTGATGGAGGCGCCTTCAATCAGGATATCGCCCTTTTTGACTTTTTGACCTCGAGCGGCGACGCATCTTTGGTTGTAGCAACGGTCGTCGTTGGTCTTTTCGAAGTGTTGTAATTTATATTCGATATCACCACCCTTGTCATAAGTAACTATCACAGAATCGCCATCGGCTTTCTTTACCACCCCTTTGCCGATTGCTGTTACTAATTGGGAAGTGTTTTTGGCGACTTCGCCCTCAATACCGGTACCCACGATTGGGTTATCATTTCTTAGTAGCGGTACAGCCTGTTTTTGCATTGCGCAGGCCATTAGAGAGCGGTCTACGCGGTTTTTCTCGACAAATGGAATCAGCGATGCTGATACGCCAAGAATTTCCTTGTGTGCTGCATCGATATGGGTCACTGTTGATGCTTCGGCCTGAGCTGGCGTGCCATGCACACGGGCAGAAACCCAATCTTCTACAAATTTTCCATCCTTATCTAGCTTAACCGAGGCATCTGCGATTACTTTGTCTTTTTCGGTATCGGCGTCCATGTAAACAATTTCGTCGGTAACTTTGCCATTTTTAACGACACGGTATGGCGCTTCGATAAATCCGTATTCGTTGATTTTGGCGTAAGTAGCAAAGTTAAGTACAAGCCCCACGTTGCCGCCTTCTGGTGTTTCCACGGTACAAATACGGCCATAATGGGTTGGGTGGGCATCGCGCACATCAAACCCAGCACGCTCACGGGTTAAACCACCAGGCCCCATCGAGCTTAGACGCCTTTTGTGAGCTAGCTCCGAGAATGGGTTAACTTCGTCCATTAATTGTGAAAGCTGAGAGGTAGCAAAGAATTCTTTTACTGCCGCCACTACCGGACGAGGATTTAGAAGTTGGGACGGCGTAACTTCTTCTGGGTTTGCCATCGACATGCGGTCTAAAATGTTTCTTTGCAGACGAAGCATACCTAGTCTGAACTGTCTTTGGACGAGCTCGCCGACTAGTTTTACACGACGGTTTGAAAGCGAATCGATATCGTCTGCTGGTTCCTGAGTGTTGTTTAGGCGAATAATTTCGGAAATTATCGCAATAACATCCTCAATTTGCAATGTACGGTGTTCTGGATCGTTAGGTGTATCGAACCCGAGTCTGCGGTTAATCTTGAATCTACCTACGTTTGAATAGTCATAACGCTTTGGATCGAAGAATGTTCTTTCAATCATCGACTTAGCGTTTTCGACCGTCGCTAGGTCGCCTGGACGAAGACGGCGATAAACCTCAAGTAACGCCTCGCCTTGGCTAGATGTTGTGTCTTTTTCTAGGGTTGCTTCGATGTAGCTCTTTTCGCCATTGTCTACGGCGGCAAAGCTTTGTTTGATTTCGGATTTTGTTAATCCTAGTGCCCTTAAGAAAGTAGTTACTGGGATTTTGCGGCGACGATCAATCTTGACATACATTGCGCCGTTGCCGGCAGTTTCAAATTCGAGCCATGCACCACGACCTGGGATTACCTTTGCTCCGTAGTATCTCTTTAGACCGATAGTTTCGGCACTAAAGAAAACGCCAGCTGAACGAATTAATTGTGAAACAACTACGCGTTCTGTGCCATTAATGATAAACGTAGCCCGATCAGTCATCCATGGGTAATCGCCAAAATAGATGTCTTGTTCTTTTTTGGCTCCAGTTTCTAGATTTTCGACCTCAACTACAACGTGAAGCGGTGCTTCGTAACTAGCAAGATTGTATTTTGCCTGAGCATCCGTTTCTTTTGGTTCTTTAAAATAATGTTCTTTAAAGCTAAGAGAGAGTTTGTTGCCGGTGTAATCCTTGATTGGATTTAGCTCCTCAAAAACTTCCCTTAGTCCGTTATCGACAAAGTCTGCCCAAGAATCTTTTTGGTGTGCCGTAAGATCCGGAATTGGCAGTGCTTGGTCACCTTCGGTGAAAAAAACTCTTTCACCGGACTTTGGTTTTGTAGCCATTCTACCTCTTTTATTAGTGTTATTAGTATTCTTTTTTGACGTCAGCTCTAGCTAGGCTGCCATCTCAGCGCCGAAGATTACTGCCCTATTTTCCCCCTGAGAGTCGCCAGCTCTCATCAAGTAATAAAAATAAGGCACACTACTTCTTATATTTGATTATACTACGAGGTTTTGATTTTGTAAATATGTTTTAGGCCCAAAAAACCGCTTTCAAAGAAAAGCGGATTTCTAGACATATATAAGCTCTCAACTTTTTATGTATAAGCCGACTCGCAGTTAGCTTAAGTTTATTATAGTCTTCTCATATTATTTGTCAAGCCTTTTTTATAAAAAAATAACCCCTGTTTTGGGGTTATTTTTTTGGTAAAATTTAGATATCCAAATCGTCCAAATCTGCTAGTTCGGCCCGAGTTTTTTCGGCAAGTTCAGATGTAGCCGATGATTCCTCTTCCTCCGTCACATCTTCATCTTCCGTGTCGTTTGTTGTGCTTTCATCTACTACTGGGGTTTCTTCTGGCTTTGAACCATGATGAGCCGTGCCTTCTTCGTCAGTATTAACGATTTTAAGATTGTAGCGCGCATCTTGTTTTGTGCCTAGAGCCCTTAAAAGAACTCTTATTGCTTGGGCAGTTACGCCACGTTTGCCGATTACCCGACCTACATCTTCTGGATCTACCGTGAGGGAGAGAAGCACACCCTTTTCGTCGATCTTGCGTTCAACTGCTACCTTTTCAGGATTGTTGACTAAGGTTTTTACTATGTATTCTACAAATTGCTGGTCGATAGTAGCCATTTTTTCTCCTTAAGTTAATTTTTTTAATTATAGCACAAAAATAGCCCAGTAAAGGACTATTTTTGATACTTAGATTTTACTCTGCTTTTTCTTCTTCGCTTGGAACTTCCTCGGCTGCTTCTGCCGGAGCCTCTTTAGGTTGATTCTTGCGAAGCTTATCGGCGTGCTTTGGCGCTGCTTTCTTTTCTGCGGTTTCTTTATACCATTTTGGTAATTTAACGCCGTTCTTCTTTAAGATGAACGCTACGCGTGAAGATGGTTGTGCGCCGTTTTTTAGATATTTTTCTACAGTCTCTTTATCTAAAGTTAAAGCTTTAGTTGCGGGATTGTAGTTGCCGACCTCTGCGACCACGCGTCCCGAAAGCGGATGACGCTGTGATTCTTGGACGACTATCCGGTACGTTGGGTAATGTGACCGGCCATTACGTTGCATGCGAATCGCTAGCATTTTTTCTCCTTAAATTATTAATTTCTTGATTATATCACAATTTTTAAAATTAGAAAAGGGGCCAAGGTGCGGCCCCTTAACTACCCTAATCCCCATCAATCATCTAGCTGTCTCGCTAGGTAATTTTCGAGGGCCCTTCTAACGCCCTCGTTTGGGTCTTTGGGTGTTATCTTTGTCCCGACGACCTGGCCGTCGGGACCATATATCGGCTCTTTGGTGGGACTGTACATTTCGAGGTACTCCTCCCATGTCCCATCGAAATTGCCCATGGCTCTCTCGGCACACTCGTTCCGATCGTCTGCGTTGGCTCCGACTTTCTTTGCCATTTTTCCCCCTTCGGTCATAATGTACTTGTTTTTATTATATCACACTTTAGCGAAAAAATCAACTGTCGCTCTTAGGCTTATGCTCGGTTCGGTATTTTTTTACTCCCTCTCTTGCCGCATTAGTCTGGGCTTCTTGCTTAGAATGACCTTTACCAGTGCCTTTCAAAGAGTTTCCGACATATATCCCTACGGTAAACGTCTTGTCATGATCTGGACCTTCTTCTTTTATGGTCTTATATACTGGCGTTACTCCATCTATCTTTTGTGCAAGTTCTTGTACGTACGACTTTGGGTCGCGCCAAGTACCTTCTTCTAGAACTTTATCGATTTTAACCAAAATGTGCTTATTAATAAATTCCCGTGCTGCATCATAACCCTGATCTAAATAGATAGCCCCAATTACAGCCTCAAAGCAGTCTGCTAGAATAGATTCGTGCGCTCTCTCGGAGCCATGCGACTCACCTTTAGACAACCTGACAAGGGGCTCGTAACCTAGTTCAATTCCGGCGGCGCCGATAGATTCGGTTCTAACCAGGGCTGCTCTTACAGCCGTCATAATTCCCTCAGGTTCGTTGTAATTGCGATACAAAAAATCTGAAGAAACTAATTCTAGTACTGCGTCGCCCAAAAATTCTAATCTTTCGTTGTGCTCATGCGCGGCTTTATGCTCATTAACATAGCTTCGATGCGTAAGAGCTGTTACAAGTAAATTAATGTCATGGAATTCAAATCCGAGTTTCTCTCTTGCAAATTGTTGATATTCTTCCATTGTCCTCCTTTTTATCTGTTACTTTTCGTGGCTTTTAATAATCGCCGGCACGTATTTTTTTCTTGGCTAAAAGCATTATTTTTTCGATATCTTCATATTCGATAGCGTCTAGCGCGTCCGTAAACGAAAACCATTTTATACCTTTCATCCATTTTTCCGGGATGGGCATTTCTTTACTATCAAGCGCCTGAACAAGATAGATTTGTGTTGTCATTAAAACTAGTTTATCCATTCTTCGGTATTTAAAATGAATTTTGCCTAGCCACGCCAAAACGGAGACATTCTTTAGTCCTGTTTCTTCTTCGATTTCGCGGCGAGCGGTCATTTTAGCGGTTTCGCCGGGTTCGATATGACCTTTAGGAATAGTCCAGCGTTCTTTTGAATCTTGGATTAAAAGAATTTCGATATCTTTTCTGTCTTTGGTGAATCTAAAAATAATTCCACCGGAGGTAGGTTCACGCACAATCTCTTGAATTGCCGTCTTACGACGAAATACCGCAGATTTAATTTTATCGAGAGCGGATTCTTTAATCCTCTCCGTCGGTAGCGCTTCTGGTACCTTGAGAGTTCTTCTCGCTGTTGGTTCCGCTTGCGGTGTGTGATTTGGTTTCATGATTATCCGATTCAGTGATTCCTAAATTTTTATAAGCAGTACCTAGCACACCATTAACGAATTTGGACGAATTTTCCGAGCCAAAGGCTTTTGCTAGCTCTACCGCTTCATTTATTGCTACTTTCGGAGGGATAGTGTCCCCGCATTCCGAAAGTTCATATAGCCCCATCCGAAGTATATTCCGGTCGATTGCTGCAATTGACTCGATTGGCCACTCTGGCGCTATTGGCGCTAGAACCTTATCAAGTAACTCAAAATTATCGGCAACGTTTTGTGCTAGACTATAGACAAACTCCGTGTCGCCGAGAGCCTTTTCGTATGGCTCGATGTTTTTTGCAACAATGACTTTAAGATCGACCTGGGGATCGTGCGCCAAAGTTCTAAGTTCATACTCGTATAAACTTTGAAGCACTATTACTCTACCTAGATGTCGATTACTTGCCATATTTTAAAATTCTCTTATTATTTGTTAGTTTTAACTTTTAGATTTGGGGTCTTCTTTTTGGTTTCGAAAGCTTTGACTGGAGAAATTTTATTTACTCTCCGGGCGAGCTCTAGCCTTAAATGACTCCTACGAAGCCCAGTTTTGCGCGGGCTGCTTTGTTTCTTAGGTTCAGGCATTTTACTCCTTAGTTTTAATAGATAGTTTGTGTAATAATACCACGAAATACAAAATTAGACAATATTTTGAGTTTAGACTAAGACATGAACATGGGAAAGTAGCGTTTTTTGATTTTGTTTAATTTATATATGATAAATTTTAGCCGTAAATAGTTTTTACAAAATTATAGATTTTTTAAGGCCTTTTTGATTGCTGGGCGGTCAAAACCGACTATACGCTGGCCGCCAATTTCCGTAACTGGCACAGTTTTAATACTTTGATCTTTATTCGCATCAACTTCTGTATATTCTACACCCAATTCATCTAGCCAATCCATTAAGGCGTGGCAATAGGCGCAGGTTGGAGTCGTATAGATTTTTATCATAAGTTCATTATACCATAGATTGCAATTCCGGCCGCTACAGATACGTTAAACGATTCTTTTTGGCCGCGCATAGGTATTTCGACGAACAGGTCAATTATATCATGTAGCGAATAATCTATCCCTTTAACTTCTTCGCCTAGAATTAAAACGATTCTATCGGATAATAAATCTTTTGTTTTAATACTGTTTAATTCTACTAAATTTGCTTTTTTGATGTTATTCTCTAGCCCTACAATCTGCCACTTCTGTTTTTTTAGCTCCTCTAAGTTCTTTTTTATATCACTGGACGAATAAATATCAAGCATATCCTCTGCTCCGAGTGCAGTTTTATGGATGGCTTTATTCTGTTTTTCTCTTAGATGAGGCAAAAGGGATTCGTCGTGTATTCTTGGCGTATAGCCAGAAAGTATTACCTTTTCTACACCAAACCCCTCGGCGGTGCGCAAAATCGCTCCCACGTTATAAGTTGAACGAATATTATCTAAAACTAGAATTAATCTCATACGACGATATTTAGTAGTTTGGCACGTTTAACAAAAATTATCTTTTTGATGTCACCTTCGATGTATTTTTTGATCTTTTTATCGTCTGTGGCTAGTTTGATGATTTTCTCTTCATCGTCTAATTCATCTACGTTAATCGTCAATTTGCCCCTTAGTTTACCATTAACCTGCACAACTACGTCAACAGTTTCACTCACCAAATATTTGTCATCCCACTTCGGCCATTCATCGTCTGCATTTAATTTTTCAAGCATTTCGCTAGATAGATGCGGGGCAAACGGCTTTAAAAGCTTAGCTAGAACAATTAAATCTTCTTTGACGGCTCCAGTTTTATGGAGCTCATTAACATATTCCATAAGTGCAGCCACGGCCGTGTTAAAGTTACATTTATATATGTCTTCTGTAACTTTTTTAATAGTTTTATGCCTGATAGCTAACAAATCTTTAAAACCATCTTCCTCGGGACGTTCCTCGCGCCCGTCTTCACGGGGCTCGTCACTGAGTCCTCGTAGCGACTGCGGATTCCCCTCGAAAGAGGTTTTACAAGATTTGTCGCAATCAAAGCATAAATTATAACAACGGTTTAAGAATCTATAAACGCCGCCCACGCTACGTGGGTCCCAGGCGGCATCTAATTCTACGGGTCCGATGAACATTTCATAAGTACGTAAGGTATCTGCGCCATAGCCATCGTTTATAACATCTAATGGATCAATTACGTTGCCTTTAGATTTACTCATTTTTTTGCCGTCGGGCGCGTTGATGTAACCGTGGTAAATTAGTTTTTTGATTGGTTCACGAAACGGCAAATAACCCTGATCGGCGAAGAATTTGCACCAAAATCTAATGTATAAAAGATGTGCCACGGCGTGATCGGCACCAACGTAGATATCTGTTGGAGCCCAATAATTAATGGCTTCTGGATTCCATGCATGTTCTTTATCATGCGGGGAGGCGTAGCGCCAAAGATACCAAGATGAACATGCGTAGCCGTCTAGAGTATCAGTTTCGCGAGTCATCTCTTCCATATGGGTTTCGCCAGTTTTGGGGTCTTTAACTGGTATTTTAACCTTAAGCCAGTCTTTTGCTTTGGCGAGTGCGGATTTGCCAGTATGATCTGGCTTGTAGTCCTTTACTTCTGGAATTAACACCGGAAGTTGGTCTTCGGGCACAGGGTGAGCATTACCATCTTTATCATAAGCAATCGGAATTGGACAGCCCCAATATCTTTGGCGACTAATTAGCCAGTCACGCATTTTGTAAGTTGTTTTTGGAGTGCCAAATTGATCAAATTCGCAGAGCTCTGTTTCTACGATTGGCAAGTCATGAGCCTCAGCAAATTCATGATCGCGCTCGTCCATTGTTGGCACAGCCATAATTGCGCCCGTGCCATAGCCCGCAAGCACATAATCAGCCACCCAAACCGGAATCTTTTCCTTTGTGGCTGGATTAATTGCGTAAGCCCCAGTAAATACGCCAGTTTTTTCTTTATTTTCTTGACGCTCCACTTCAGATTTTAATAATGCCGCCCGCTTATAAGCCATCACCTCATCACGCGCATCGTCCGAAACAATATAATCTAACCCCGGATACTCTGGCGCCACCACCAAAAACGTCGCACCATAAATCGTATCAGGTCGCGTAGTAAAGACTTTGATGTTTTGGGCGGAAGGGTGAAGGCCTTTTGAGGACTGTAAGCTTGGGCGAGCGCCCTTGAGCGTGTCCGAAAAAGGCCCTTCGCCTTCCGCCACAACCTCAAAATCAATCTCCGCACCAGTCGATCGACCAATCCAATTCTTTTGCATGGTTTTGATTTTTTCGGGCCAATCTAGGGTGTCGATTTCGTCCAGCAACTCGTCTGCGTACTCCGTAATCTTAAAGAACCATTGTTTCATTTTCTTCTTTTCTACTTCGTGACCGCAGCGCCAACATTTTCCGTTTTCTACCTGCTCGTTTGCAAGCACGGTTTGATCCTCTGGGCACCACCACTGGTATGATTCCTTTTGATAGGCTAGGCCTTTTTTATATAGTTGCAAAAAACACCACTGAGTCCATTTGTAATACTCTGGATCTGATGTATTTATTTCGCGGTTCCAATCAATGGCATATCCAAGGCGCTTGGCTTGCTTGCGGAAGTTATCGATATTAATTTTAGTGATTTCTTGAGGCGGCATACCTGTTTTAATAGCGTAGTTTTCGGCAGGTAGACCAAACGTATCGTAACCAAACGGGCGCATTACGTTTAGACGCTGTTGCTCATAAAACCTGGTAAGTACATCTACGATTGTAAAATTCCGCACGTGGCCAACGTGGAGGCCGGCGCCAGATGGGTAAGGAAACATTTCAGCGATAAACATTTTAGGCGTACCATCTTTTTCGGTAGCCTGATATGGTTTAGTTTCTTCCCAAATTTTTTGCCATTTTTCTTCGATCTTTAACGGTTCATATCTATTCATGATAGATATTATAACATCATCTTATAACTTTATTGTAAATATTGATGAATTTATCGAGAGTTCTCTCGAGATCATGTTCTCCAGCTATCTTGATTGAGTTTTTAGAAAACTTGTCTTGCAACTTTTTATCGGATAATGTCTTTATCATTGCATTGGCAATTTCGTTAATGTTGCCAGGCTCGCAAAGAAAACCATTTTTGCCATTAATACACACCTCACCCACTGCCCCTTTGTTTACTGCGATTAGGGGCAGACCAGAAGCCGCGGCCTCGATTAGAACTATCCCCTGGGTCTCAATCTCGCTAGCTGTAGCAAACACTGTTCCAGTTTTATAAAGCTCATACAAATCTGGTGGCAAAACTCGGCCTAAAAACATCACATCGTTTTCTAATGAAAGCTTTTTTACCATCTTTTCAAGTCGCATTTTATCTACCCCATCGCCAACTATAACTAGCCTTGCTTTCGGAACAACCCTACGCGCTTGATTGAATGCGGAAATTATAGTACCGACCTTTTTTTCTGGATCCACACGGCCGATATAAAGGATTATTGGGCTAGTCTTTGGAATCTTGTATTTTTCATAGATTTTTGAAGGGGCTTTTCCGGGTTTAAAATTAGACAGATCAACGCCATTCGATACTGCTGCTATTGGAATTCCGAGTTCGTGTTTTTTAAGAAGGTTACGAATCGCTTGTTCGGTCGGCATTGTCACAAAATCACTTCTACTCTGACGATTTCGAAAATATGAGGAAAGCAGAGCATTGACCGGGCGTCTTACCGGCTTTGGCATTTTGAGAGACTCCGTTATTACTTCTGGCTGGTTGTGCTCGGTCGTCACAATCGGAACGTGATTTTTCCTAGCATAAGATACCACAGACAATCCTATGGGGTCTGAAACCTGTACGTGTACTACATCTGGCTTGAAATTATTTAAGATTCTTTTGATTTCTGGAGACGGAAACACCGAGACCTTAAGTCCTTCTTTATAGAATAAATGCGGAAGTTCTAGCCCAAATATCTTTTTCCTTGGTGGAACTTTGTTGATTTGATCTGGGTATACTCTAATGTCGATCGATTTAAGATGGCACACCTTGACACCGTCTTCGATTTTGGTGTAGTTTTTGCCGGTTTGACTAGGGCAAAGAACTAGCACCTCGTGACCCCTAGCGGATAAGCCCTTTGCAAGGTTGTGCGAGAACATCGCTACCCCGTTAATCATTGGGTAGTAAACTGCTGTTGCGATTACTATTTTCATATACTTTTAGCTTTTTCCATTTGAGGATCGCGCATGGCATTGATATCTTCGTAGGTGCGCTCTACCTCTATATCCGGCTTAATTCCTTCGCCGTTGATTGAGCGTTCTTTTGGGGTATACCATTCTGCGGTCGTTACTTTTAGTTCTGTTCCTTTTGACAATTTAAACAACTGTTGTACAACGCCTTTGCCGTAAGTTTTTTCTCCTACGATTTTAGCTTTACCGTAGTCTTGCAGTGCACCGGCAACGATTTCCGATGCCGAAGCAGAGGAACCGTTTACTAATACTACTGTGTTCATATCTTTTAGTATTGCCTTACCAGAACTACTCTTTGTAGTGGAATCACCAAAGTGTTTAGATTTTTGCACTAGGATTGCGTCGCTATCGATCCAGAGACTCAGTAGGTCTTGGGCCGCAGCAACATATCCGCCGCCATTGTTTCTTAAATCTAGGATTACTTTTTTGACGCCTTTATCGGCGAAATTTTTAGCAAAACCCTGAACAATCGTCCCGGTGTCGTTATCGAAACGAGTTACGGTTACAATTGCAGTACTGCCATCGTAATCGACGTAGGCAGATACATTATTGATAGTTTCTCGCTTCATGGTGAATGATTTTTCTTCGCCATCTCTCACGACGGAAACTGTTACCTCTGTGCCTTCCTCGCCGCGAACTTTTTTGGAGATTTCTTCCGTGGAAAGGGTATAGACTTCTTCGCCGTTGACCTTATAGATAATATCTCCTGCTAGAATACCGGCTTTTCTAGCTGGATTGTCTGGCAAAGTCCTGAGAACCCGAACATAGCCGTCTCTCATCCCCATTTCTACTCCGATTCCACTGCCAACATTGCCATGAAGATCATCCTCAAATTCTGCAGCTTCCTCAGCATCCATGTAGACAGTATAGACGTCGCCGAGAGCCTCGGTCATCCCTTTTTTAGCTCCTTCGATCATTTTGGTTTTGTCTAGTTCGCCGTTATAGGAACCAGCAAGCTTATCATATACTTCGTTAAGAGGTGACCAGTCTAGATTGTTGCTACTATTTATGCCTAGATACGGACCGAAGCTGCTAAACCAATTATTCCAATTTAGTCCAACAAAAACCCCAGCTACAGCAAGTACTCCGCCAATAATAATTGAGCTGGCTAAACTAATTTTTTTCTCATTCCACTCTTTTTTATAACTCATGTTTTTAATTATAGCACATCAACTTTATTCGAAATGGATGAAATTATATTGCCATACCTCACTAGCAGAGATCGTACGGGAGCCAAAGTCGCCATAATGCATGCTGCCCGAATATAGATATGTAGCATAGGCGTTATTGTATTCCGTTACGTTAATTGAGCCATCTGAATTAACGCTTTCTACCCAAAATACGTGACCATATGGATAGCCATCCACCTGGCCAACCGTGTTTGCTGCCGGGGTTTTATTTACTAGATATCCAGCCGAAATCGCGGCATCGTCCCAAGAATACGCATTCCCCCAGCTGATTGCAACTCCAAATCTTTCGTACGCTTTCCAGCCTGCGTAGCTGACACATTCGCAAACATAGCCGCCGATACTATTCCAACCTAGACCATCTTCCCAGTAAGTAATATACTCGTCTTGCCTGCCTGGGCAATCGGCCTGCCATGGATAGGTATTTGCGCCAGTGTAAGCACTACCTCGATATAGTTCTGGGTGAGCCTCTTGTTCGGCTTTTTCTGCTTCGCGTTGGGCAAGTTGGGCAGCTTTTGCAACTTCCGCATATGCTTCTGCGTCATTTTCGTACTTGGTAACTAACGCTTGCTGTTCACTTTTTTTAGCGACTAGCGACTCTCTTGCCGATTGTTGCTCTTCGAGCAACCTCTCTACTTCGGCCTTATCGGCTTCTAGCTTTTCTTTTGCTTTTTTTACTGCCACGGCGGTAGCGCTAATTTGTTCTTTAACAACTTCTTCTCGGGCTGCTTTTTCAGCTAAGTCTGAAATAGAGCTGGCACCCGCCAGAATCTTGATTGGCTCCGCATCCGATTCAAAATGCATATTAACAAGAAGCTCAGCCAAGGCCTCTTGCTCCTCGGCTAAACGTGCTTCGGTTTCGGCGATTTGACCTTTTAAATCTTTAATTTCAGCTTCGGTTTCGGCGATTTCGGCTTCCTTTTTTGCTACCTCTACTGTTAATTCGCCAACTTTTGCCTGATAGGCATTGGCGGTTTGAGCCGCAGAGGCGGCATTTTTGGTAGCTTCTTTCTCTTTTTCTACGGCTTCACGGCATGCGGCAGAGTTTTGACAGGCTTTAGAAATAGCATCGGCCGATTGATTATTAATAAATACTGACGCAGTTGGCGCCCCTACCATTACCGAGATTATCCCTAGGATCAAAATTAATTTTTTGTTTCGCCTTATCATGTTTTTATTGTAGCATAAGGATTATGTCTTATGCAAGTATTTAGAAACTGCTAGCCTTGCCGATATTCTGCCGATTAGTGCGCCCGCCACAATAAAGATTGCAAAAACAATAATTAGTTGGTTAGATTCTAAGATGGAATTAATTGAGCTAACGTCGATACCGTAGCCTTCTAACTTTGGCGACAGGAAACGGAACCCAAAATAAGATATCGTGGCGGCAATTAGGCCGGCGATTATGCCGCAAATCTCAGCCTCGACTAGGAACGGTCCACGAATAAAGCTTTTGTCGGCACCAACTAGTTTCATCATATATATTTCTTCGCGACGAGAGAAGATTGCCATCCTGATGGTACTAAATATAATTAAAATCGAGATGACCAGAAAAACTGCAGCAAGGATAATGCCGCCCGTGCGAGCAATTCTTGCCCATGAGGTGATGGTGGCGATTTCGGCTTGGTTAACATCGTAGGTTGGAGCTTTTTCTTTGTCTGTATAAGCCCTAAATGTTTCATTTTCTTCAACAATTTCTTTAACGCTAGTGAGGTTATCTACATCATAAACCTTAATCCTCATTGTTGCTTGCATCTTGCTAATCATTAATTGCTTCATTTCGTCGTCTAGTATTTCTAGCACGTCATCACTATTTTTGTTTTCGGCTAAGAATTTTTCATATTCCTGAGCAGACGTAGACGCGTCTACACTCTTGATGTTTGGATCTTCTTTGATTAAATTGGTTAATTCGTCAAGTGTTTCGGCCGAAGTGTTGGGTTTAAAATAAATCGTAATATCTATTTTGTCTTTCATCATTTCGGCAGTACTAGTTAAGATTACACTTGCGACTATCGTTACAAATAAAATGATTAGCGTTATTGCCATGACCGCCGTGGCGGCCGTAGAAAGCCAAATATTGCGGCCAAAGCCTTTGGTTCCATATTTAACAATCCTTGCTCTTTCCCGCAAAATATGTCGCTTCCGATTTTTTTGCATGGTGCGGAGGTTTTTCTTGGATGTTTTCTTAATTGTTTTCGCTTTTTCTTCTTTCGTCATTTTTGCCTCTAAATTATTTTTCTTCTGGGCCGCAGGGCATGACCTGGCGTTTGAACTTTGCGTGCCGGTTGTTTTGGTATTGGTGTATTATCTAGGCTATATATTCCATTATTTTTTTGATCGCTAACGATTTTACCATTTTTTAGGGTTACAACCCTTTTTTGCAAATTGTTAACGACGTTCTCGTTGTGAGTCGTAACAAGGATTGTAGTGCCAAAATCATTAATGCGCTTTAATAAATCGATAATTTCGCTCGTAGTTAGTTTGTCTAAATTGGCGGTGGGCTCGTCTGCGATTAGGATTTTAGGCTGTCTTGCAACGGAGCGGGCAATTGAAACGCGCTGAGCTTGGCCACCAGAGAGTTGATCTGGAAATTTGTTGGCTTGATCTAATAAGTCGACTAATTCTAGTACTTTTGGCACAGTGCGGCGAATCTCTTTGTTGCTCATTCCGGCAATTTCTAGCGCAAATGCCACATTTTCGTAAACCGTTCTGCGTGGCAAAAGTTTAAAGTCTTGAAAAACCACTCCAAGACGCCGCCTATAGCCAGGAATGTGACGTTTTTTCACGTAGTCTAAGTCAATGCCGCCAATTATAATCTTGCCAGAATCCGGTATTTCCTCCTTGGTTATCATCTTTATTAGGGTGGATTTACCAGCGCCTGATTTTCCAACCAAAAAAACAAATTCATTCGGCTCGATATGCAAAGATACCGAATCGAGCGCTAGCTCAGAATCGCCGGGATACTTTTTGGTAACCGAATCGAGCAATATCATAAGAATATTATAGCATAAGTATAATTGTATGCAACTTTAAAAGGAATGGTGACGTTGCGATTATTCTACGAATTCTAGATGGAATGTCATATTTTTGGTTTTTTGCCCAATACCCTGATAGATTGTTCCGGGCTCAATTCTAGCCCCGGGATGTTCTTTTTGTACTTTCTTTAAAGTTTCTTCATACGAGGTATCAGTAGTAATAGTTATATCTTCTGATTTTTTGCTAAACGGCCTGATTTCTTTTTTAAGTTTTGCACTTTGCAAAACGGCGTCTAGGTCTAGCTCGAAGCCAGCTAAGTATTCGGCGAGTTTAAAGCTGGCGCGCACTGAATTTTTAAACTCTCCCACTACACCAATTGTTTTGTTCTTTAGTACTATTTCGGCCGAACGATTTGAATCAAATGGCCTTAAAGTGGCGTTGCTGTTTTTTAGTGGCAAGAATTCTGGAACTATCCCAATTTCACCTAGCAGTCTTGCGACATATTTTTTAGCGGCATAGTATGCAGTTTCTTTCTTTTTACGCTCTGCAATAATGAATCCTAGCGAATTTTTTTCTACCGGTACGTCCTCCTCGTCTCTACCCCATTCTTTACGATACACTTTGTTCATTTCGTAGATTGCGAATTGTTCAACTGGTAATTTCTCGTTTAAAAACGCCTTATCTAGTAAACTCGGAACGATACTTTGTCTAACATATTGTAGCTCTGGTGAGATTGAATTAACAATTTTGTACGAGTTTGATTGGTCTTGATTGGCTTTTTCAAGTAATTTGCCAGAGACAAAGCTATAGGTCAATAGTTCGTTTGCGCCGAGCTTATCCATCAAATCGCGGATTTTGTGTTTTAGCGCAAACATTGAATTGATGTCGGCCGTGCCGTGTAGTGGCAATGTTGGAATAATATTATCGTAACCAAGCAATCGCCCTACTTCTTCGATTATGTCCTCTTTAATATGAATATCGGTACGCCAATACTTTGGAATTACGGTTAACTCGCTCTTATCATTTTGGACCTCAAAACCAACATTTTTTAATGTATCCATGATGAGCTTTTCGTCGTAGTTCGTGCCTAGAAGGCTGTTAATTTCTTTTGTTGTAATTTTTACAATAGGCTGTAGATTGGGCTCCATGTAATAATCTTTAACCGCCACCGGTTTTCCGCCAATTTCTTTTGAAGCTTCGGCTAGCACATTAAATGTGCCTCCGCACGGCACGCCTTTTGTAAATCTGGTGATTGCTTCGGAGAAGATGCCATGAGCCATTTGAGTCTTACGAAGATTATATAAACTAAATGACGCCGACTCTAGTAATATTTGCTTGGTTTCGTCATCTACCATAGTATTTTTACCCCCCATAGCACCTGCTAGTGCCACTGGAGTATCGCCACTTGCAATAACGATGTCGTTTTCGTTTAGTTCAACCTCCTCGTCGTCCAGTAAGATCATTTTTTCGCCGTTTTTGGCAAGCCTTACCGCTATTTTTGGACTACTATTCTTTCCGACCTTAACAAATTTATCAAAATCAAAAGCGTGCAACGGTTGGCCGGTTAAAAGCATAATATAGTTTGTGATGTCTACTATCTTTGAAATACTATTCATGCCAGATTTGGCTAGGAGCACCTGCATACTGGTCAGGTACTTTTCTTTTTCTGTAGCATCTTTAATTTTGAGTACAGCTGCAGAATATCTTGGACATATTTTAGAATCAGAAACCTCAATATCGATCTTTTGGTCCTCGCTTTCTAGGCCAGTCTTGGTTTGTTTTAATACGAGATCCTTGAAAGTGTCTTCTTTAAACAAGAAATCTGGGTCATTAAACTTTTGCCCCATGATTCCGGCGACTTCGCGGGCAAATCCAATAATACCAAAACAATCCGGACGATGCGTCAAGGACTTATTTTCAATTTCTAGGATTAAATCCTTTAGATTAAAAACGTCCGCAAGCAAGTCTCCTGGCTTTGCTTCCTTTGGGTCTATTTCTACGATTCCGCTATGATCATCACCAAAATCTAGCTCGTCTGCTCCGGCAAGCATGCCGCTTGATTCGTATTTTTTTAGCATTTTGCGTTTGCCGATTACAAAAGGCGCGTCTTCCTTGACTGATGCTGGAACAATGGCGCCGGGCGCAATCCAAGCTACGAGCATCCCCTCGCGCACGTTTGGTGCGCCACATACGACTTGGACCAATGAATCAGAAGCTGTTCCTACATTAATTTGGCATAGCGTTAAATGTGTGTCTGGGATTTTTTCGGCTTTCTCAACGCGCGCAACGTAGATTTTATCATATTTACTAGTCTCGTCGATTACACCCTCGACCTCCACTAGGCGCGCGCCGATAAGTCGAATGAGTTCTTCATTTGGGATATTTATATCTACATATTTTCTTAGCCAGTTTAGTGAAATTTTCATGTTAAAACTCCCTCAAAAAGTTTAAGTTTCCAGATTCAAAGTGACGAACGTCTCCTAAACCATAGCGCAACATTACGAGGCGGTCGATCCCTCCGCCCCAGGCAAAACCGTGGTACTTTAATGGGTCAATCCCGGCCATTTTTAATACATTAGGATGAATCATGCCGCACCCTAGCATCTCCAAAAAGTCGCCTTTTTTGCCGCCTAGAGACTTTGGTTTTTCAATCATAAACTCTAATGACGGCTCGGTAAATGGGAAATAACCTGGCTGGGTTCTAATATTCAATTTTTGCTCGTAATACTTTTCAAAGAATTCCCTCAAAATCCCTAGCATATCTCCCATGGTACAATCCTTAGAAACATAGACCCCCTCGCACTGATAAAAAGTGTGTTCGTGAGTAGCATCTACGTCCTCGTTTCTGTATACACGACCAGGAACAACAACCGCTATTGCTTCTCCTTCTTCCAATTTGTGTTTATAACTTTTAAGTACTCGGTGCTGCATGGTTGAGGTATGAGCTGGCGGGATTAGGCCTTCTTCTGTACGGAAAGTATCGTAGCCATCTCGTGCCGGGTGTTCTTTAACGAAATTTAGACTATCGAACATATGAAACTCGTCGTCGAGTTGGCGGGATTCTACCACATCAAATCCCATCATTTGATAAATACCCGTGACGCGATCTAGTTCGGCCATCAGGGGATGCTTTGATCCTAAAGTTGCCGGATAAAATTCGGGGAGAGGTTCGTTTACGCCGGACCAAGCCGTAATATCGATTGGCTTAGATTCTTTATTAATTAAGTCTTGCTCAGCCTTTTTAATTTCGGCTAGAACCTTCTGCTTGGCCTCATTTAGTTGGCGACCGAATTCTGCACGGCGTTCCGCTTTAATCTCTTTAATTTTAGCATACTCAGCATTTAATTCTTTTAGTTTTTGCTTTAGCTTTCCAATTTTCTCTGATTGTTCCATATAAGAGACATTATACCTCTAGTTGACTTATTTATCAAAGTATGATATAATATAAATATTAGGCTACGTGGCTCTTATTTCTTAGGTCGAAGTATTCAGATTTTCCCCGCCAGTAGCAGTAAACCATTTCTTTGATTTCTGCGTCATCTATTATTAGCGGTTGATTGTCTATTCTTAGATATGGGCCTCCAAACGCATATCTTTCTAGGGGGTTGTAATTTCTAATCCGGGCAAGGTACGAGGCGTAGCTTAGTGCGAGCTTTGCTTCGTCTTTTGTCATGCCAGACATACGAGCAATTCTGCCAGCCGGCGAATTATCTAGTGGATGCTCTTTGTAATATTCCTCTCTATACTTTGACACCTCACTCTTGACATTTTCGACCATTGAATTTGCACGATCATACATCATGTAACCTACGTATTTTTTTACCTTCGAACTATAATCATTGCTGCCACTAAGAGTATATTTAGCGCCCGTAACGACATCGGAATCGGCTTTGCATCCGCCAATTAATAGGCTCAAGAGACTGCCTAGACCAAAAAATTGACTACTTGGTTCATCGCCTGCACAAATTGTTTCACTTTGCACGCCGACTGGTGCCTCCCTATTTGTGGCATTATCTATAAATTCCGCAAATTCTGATCCTTTTATTGGTTTGCCATTGGAGTCAATTTCGCCCCCTAGAGTTTCTTGCCACCATGACATTGTTTTATCCTTATAATCAAGAACGAGAGGCCTGAGCTCGTTGCAATATATGTCGCCCATTGAATTATATGCCTGTGAGGCGGTCGTACAGGCGCCTCCCAGAGTAGTGAACTTTCTATCACTGCCGTCTGCGATAGCGTCGCCCAGTAAACTACTAGCCGAATCGCTAGTGAGATTAGCCAAAGATCCAAACATTGTTACGAGGCTAGAGTTGCCACGTGACGAATGGTTAAGATATGCACTAGAAATACGATGAGTGATGTTACCTAAGAATGTATTTGGGGATGAAGTGTCGAATGGACTAAGATTTACTTGCTCGGCATTGGCCCTTAATGCCAAAACTTTATCGACTTCTTGTTGAGAAGCCATAACTGTTTCGCTATCCGCAGGCATCGTACCTATTAGTTGCTGATTGATCGCCCCAATAATATACGAGCCACCCGCTACCGCCCTATTTCCACCAAGTATACTAGTAAAATTGTCACTATTAAATTCCATAGTGGCAACTCTAACACTATCCTCGGCTTTCTCAATCGTATCCCTATCAACCCCAAAACCAAACGCTTTTTTAAGCATAGCAAGTGGCGACGTTTTATTATTATCGCGCAGTATTGACTCTTTGATTACTGTGCCGATTTCGTTGCTTGATTCCGTTCCTGTGGCTACTAAAACTCGGTCACGGGAAAAATTATTTGCCTCCGAAACCGAATAAACGCCACCGGAAGCTGCTGCAGCGAAATTCTTCGTTTCGAGAATGGATTTTTTCACCGTTACTGGCTCATTGGTATTGACGTCGATATATTTAAATTCGGTCTGGCGATTTAGCGTATCCATGACTTGATTAACGGGTCCAGTCCCATCCAATCTTGCTCTTTGAATCGGTTCCTCGATTGCAAGGAATGCCCTAGCGGCCCTTAGCGGTTCTGTTGACGAGATTGCCATGTTTAGTAGTTGGGACGACTTATCATTGCTGCCGCCCGCATCAATTGCTCTAGAAACTATACCTTCGCTACTGCCTTCTAATTCTGCTTCTGCACAGTCATCTACACTCTCTCCACAACCCGCGAATGCCGCCGAAATATCATCTTTTAATATTTCGTTTATTATTTTATTATAGGCTTTTTTGTCCTCTTCCTCGTTGCCGGTAGTCTCCCAGTCGTAGAAGTTCGTTAGCGATAGTCCCAGTTTTTCGTATACTTCTTGAGCGGCGTTAATAAAATATTCTGCTTTAACCTTGATGGCGTCTATGTAATTCTTATATTTTTCTGGGTCAGATTCTACAGCAAGCACAAGGTCTTCTGCTTTGATTATTTCACCATTATAAAGGACCGATAGTTTACCTTCACTGCCATACTGATGATAATCAAAACCAGTGGCAGCTATTTCCATGTTTTTATCTATATCTGCAATATAAGTATTAGTACGAACAAAATCGCCAGACTCTGTTACCTGACCAAATATATAGCCGTGCTCCGCGAGATCGTTAGCTATCTTACTAGGAATTCTGCCTTCGGATGTTTTTTCTTGGAGAATTCTAAGCGCAAGATTCTCCATCGCTGCTGCCGTTCCGATATAGTTTAATGAATCCATCATATTATAATCGAGTGCGCCAATTATTGTTAACGGGTTTTTGAGTAGAATAATTGCGGCGGGCACCAATAGAACTAGTCCAATTCCGATGATGAGTGGGGCTTTTTTTGAAATCTTTCCTTTAGATTTACCTTTTGAAGCGTTGCCTGATTCGGACTCTTTACCGCTACCTCGATAATAGCCACCGAGCAGTGGGCCACCCCATGACTCTCTGCTAGATTCCGATGAGGATGAGCCGGCTGAATTTTCGAACTCGTTCAAGTTTTTGGCGGCTTCTTCTTTTTTGCCGCCCTTGACGTTATTAATGAAATCAGGATTAATGCTCTTTTTTTCTGAGCTTCTTACCGCTTCGGATGGATTTGTAATTTTGTCTTCCATACTAATTATTATAGCACTAAAGCTTTTTCATGAGGCAAAAAGATCTAAGACTTTACAAACGGAAAATCAATATTAACGATAGAATTGCCAAAATAACTAAAACTGCCCAGACCCACGAAAATCTGCCAGTTTTTTTGAGGTCTTTTAGGTATTCTGCGTCCTCAGCTAAATCTGGATCATCGCTAGAAACCCGAGAATTGCCACTTAATTTTTCTCGTAAATCGGCGTCGATGCGACGCGATAATTCATCACTTTTGCTATTATCTTTGTTTACTATTACGCCCATATGCTTCCCTAAATATATTTAATATAACTTTTTCATTATACCATATAAATTTTTGTGGTATAATGAATCCAATATTATTTAAGGAGGTCAATAATGGCGACTAAAAAGTCAAAGACAACGAAGAAGCCGAAGGCTTCATCAGCCAAATCCAAAACCGCCACGAAAACTGCGAAGAAAACAGATCTCGAGGCAACAAAAACGAATACCACAGTAGAGAAAAAGGCAGTTGAAAAAAAGGTTGTAGCCACTAAATACGGTTTTCTTGCTGGATTCTTTGCTCGCAAGTATGAGGAAAAGGAAAGTATCCTCGTCATCTTTAAGAGGCGCAGATTTTACGGTTCGCTCCTTGGAGAAGTGATTGGTACGATGTTTATAACACTACTTCTACTTTCTGTATCGCTACTTGGTGTAGCTAATATTGCAACCTATGCATTTGCGGTTATTGCAATTTTAATTGCTATATATGCATTTTCTGGTGCTTGCCTTAACCCAATTGTTACCGTTGGCATGATGGCAAGCCGCAGAATTTCCGTGATTCGTGGCGTTATGTATATCATCGCCGAGGTAATTGGCGCCTGGCTTGGTTGGTTAATCTTTAATGCGTTCCATCTTGCTGGTGGCGAAACTGCATATGAAATTCCGGCTATGTCAGCAATTGGTGAAGGTAAGTTCTGGCCAATTGCATTTGTAGAACTACTTGGCGCAACAATCATCGCGTTCTTCTTCTCGCGAGCACTCGCTTACAAACGCAGCGTCTTCACCTTTGCTGCTACTGTAACCGGTGGTATGATTCTAGCCGTGGTTGTAGGTTATGTTATTTCTGCAGCCTTCCTTGGCGCTAATAACAACTTCGTTTACAATCCTGCCGTTGCTCTCATGATGAAGATTTTCCCAACTTCAGGCGAAAACTTTGGCGAAATTCTTGGCGGTATCTGCCAAGCGCTTTCTGCTTACGCCCTAATCCCAATGATTGGCGGAATCTTAGGATTCTACATCGCAGATTTTAGCGAAAAAGTAACAAGCTAAAGTTTGGCTCAAAAAAATCACCCTTAATCGGGTGATTTTTTATTCTTTAGGAAATAGAGGTGACTTTGGAAGGTTAATTTTATCACTAAAGATTTTAGACACCTTGTTTGTAGCCGTCGGCATAAATGGAGAAAGAGCATAGCTACAATCTAACAAACCGTTAATTAAGTTATTTAGACACTCTTCCAACTTGACCGTTTCTTTGTTTTTTGCTAGGATCCATGGCTTTTCTTCATCTATCTTTTTGTTTAGATTTTGAATTTTTTCCCATATATATTCAAAAGCCTCAGAGTATTTAAATCCATCCATCAGATTTTTGTATTCTTGATCTAGCTCGTGCTCTCTTGGTAAAATTATGATATTATTTTTAACGGCGAGAGTAGCTAACCGTTGTACCAGGTTTCCAAAATCATTTGCTAGCTCGTTGTTATATGCATTAATAAACTTATCCCATGTAAAATCCGAATCAGCAAAAGTATCTACATGACGCAGGAAATAATACCTAAAAGCATCAGCACCATAACGATCGATAACTTCTACCGGATTAACCACATTGCCGATAGATTTGGACATCTTTTGACCGTTTGATAACACAAATCCGTGCGACACAATTACTTTGGGTAAAGGCAACCCCAACTCCAGTAGAATTGCCGGCCAAATAATTGCATGAAATCTTAAAATATCCTTACCCACGAATTGCGCCGAAGCGGGCCACCACTCACTAATATCTTTATCTGGGTATCCAAGCACAGTGATGTAGTTAGATAAAGCGTCTAACCAAACATACATCGTTTGGTCCGAATCATCAGGAACCGTTATTCCCCATGTAAGTTGGCTTTTTGGCCTAGATATGGACACGTCAGGCGATTCGTCTAGCAGCTTTAGTATTTCTTTTTTTCTGAAGTCGGGTAAAATTAGCATCTCGCCACTACTGATTGCTTCTCTTATTTCATCTTTAAAATCAGAGATGCGAAAATAATAGTTTTCTTCCTCTAACTTCTCGTATGCTTTTTGATGATCTGGGCAGATACCTTTATTTTCATCGTATTCTTTTTGAGTAATATATCGTTCACAACCTGTACAATACCAGCCCGAATATTTTTCGAGGTAGATGTGATCTTTAAGTTTTAGCCAAATTTCTTGAACTCGCCTAACGTGCTCATTGTCTGAGGTTCTAATATAATCCGTGCATTCAACATCTAAAGCTTTGATAAAATCACGAAATTTTTCGGCATTTTGATCCACATATTCCTGCACCGGAATATTTAATTCTTTGGCTTTCTGAAAGATTTTGCCGCCGTGTTCATCCGTTCCGGCCTGAAACCTAACTTCGTCACCGAGTAACTTGTGATACCTTGCATAAACATCGGCCAAGCAATAATCTACGGCATGACCAATATGAGGCAAGCCATTTACGTACGGTATAGCCGTAGTAATATATCTTTTCGTCATAAAATTATTCTACAATGCTTCGCAAGTGAAGTCAAGAAGCTCATAATTGCTGCGGATGCCTTCTAGAGTAAAGTCTACAATTCCTTCTTTTACGGGTAAATTGTATTCCGCAGCGTTAGCTGTCGTGATATCAGCTACGGTTACGGTCTTGGCCGAGCTTTCCGAATCTGAGGTTACGGTGGTAGCTTTCGCTTCGGATGTTATATCAACTAATTTTCCGTCTTTAAAATTCGCAGTTATTGTCGTAACGCTTGAAGTTGACGGGCTAGCCTCGGATGATTCTGATGATGCAGTTTTTGTACAAGTTAGTACCTTATTTACACTGGTAGTTGAGTTTGACGCTTCAGAAGAATCAGAGTTTTTGGATGAGTCGGCAGGACCAGGTGTGTTTGAAGAATTATTATCTGGTTCTACAACCGAATTGTTGGACTGGCTACCGCTAGATGGAGCAGGCTGACCAGTCATAAATTGCATTGCTAGCACAACGCCTAAACCAAGCACGACTAAGGCAGCAACTACAATAAGGGCGATTAGAGTTTTATTATTGGATTTTTTTGCCCCTTTGCTCATGAGGGGTGTAGAGACACTGTTTGCATCCGGCTGCGTAGCTGGATCATTGAAAGAGACGCTGGGGGTCCTATTAGTAGCACTGCCAATTTCATCAGCTGGGCCAGATACCGCTGAGCCAATTGAACCTGGGGCTGGAGCAGCGGCGCGCATTGGGGCCTTTAGCTCCTCCTCAACTGGATCGGGCGGTGCAACCGGTTCGGGTCTCAAAATTGCATCGGTAGCCCCTACGCCATTTTGTGGTAGAGATACGCCCGGGTTGATGATTGGGTTTACAGGTGTAGCTATTGGCGGAACTGGTGAACTAGGCGACCCTTGTGGGACGGGAGGAATTGGCGAAGCCGGAGACACCGGCGCAGACGGACCCATTGGTGTAGTTGAAGAAGCTGGAGTAGCTGGAGAGACTGGAGCAGCGGCAACTGGCGGAACTGGCTGAGATTCGGATGGGGAGACGAGCGGATTCTGCGATATTGGTTGCAAATTTGGCCCTCCCGCTACCGGGCTAGTGTTAGTTGTCGGATTCGGTTGATTTGAGCCTAAGCCCGTTCCTGGTAACGGCGATGGTGTTGGATTATTATTTGTTGGATCCATTTCTTTTTTCCTTAAAAATTAAAGTTATTAATCATGCTTATGGTTTTATTATAACATATAATATCGCTTAATTACCAGATTAATGTGGTTGGGCTGTTAGCGACCAGAAAAGCCGCCGCCTCCGCCGCCTCCACCAGAGAAGCCGCCGCCTCCACCTCCGGAAAACCCAGAGGATGAACTTCCACCAGAACTGCCCATCGTGGTAGATGCGGAAGCGTATGTAGCTGCACTGTGCAAACTGCGAGAAATCTCGGATACCGCCAGCCCGGTCATTAAGTAATCTGGCTCCTCTATTTCGGCCACCTTGCAGTATTCTTTCATTTCATTCATCCAGCTTTCTTCTAGGCCAAAAACAGCTGCGTAGGGCAATAGCTTTTCATACAATTTTACAATTCCTTCGGCTGAAACATCTGCGCCCTCTACGCTCTGCAATAGTTTCATACGGTCCGCTTCGGCCATTTCTATATATAGCTTTAGCCCCTCCATATAATTAGATGCTTCTAGGCCTTTATCGGTAATATATTTGAACTGAGCTGTTTTGTTGATAACGATGACGCAGATTATTATTGTAATCATAATTACTTGAAAAGCTGCGGGGAAAAACTCTTCTTCAAAGACCATAATTTTTCCATACGTCGAATTTAAGCCTATTCCTTCGTCAAGAAGACCAAAAGCAAAAAAAGCAAACATCATAACGAAAAATCCGTAGGCTAGGATTGATGCGAAATTATTGGCGAAACCACGTTTATGACTGGCTCCGGTAGTATATTTGTCTTCCACAAAGCCATCTTCTTTGGTTTGTTTTAAACTCGCTTTTTTTAAGCTGCTGCCAAGGCTAACTAGTGTGGTAGTTGGGGTGTGTTTCTCAACCTTTACCGTGTCACCAATTTCCGGCTTGGTACCACCGTTTATAATCGATAATAAGTCAGCATATTCATTATAAGCTTCTTGTCTAACTGTAAAACTCCACTTTTTCTTATCTTCTTTTATGAGTTCGATTTTGCGTTGCACAATCATTTCTAGTAGCATTGCGACTTCTACGTCCTTTTTATCGCCGAGATATACTTCCGCCATTTCGGTTAGTCCGTAGTCTTTACTCGGTTGATATTCTGGTTTTACGAACAGCTCTTTGTAGCGCCTGGCTTTCTTCCGCGTATTAGCGGAGCGCCTAATTGCAACAATGATACAAATAATGCAAATTATAATAATAATTCCAAGTAAATACAGGTAAGTATAGTCTTCGACCGGCCCGGGAACCACAAAGCTCCCCGGTTTTAGCTCCGCAACAAAGGTTAGGTTTTCGTATGCTTTTAGGTTTTTAGCAGCAAATTCTACACCATCATCTATCTCTGTTATTTTACATCTTTCTTGACCTTTTGCTCCATATGAGCCAACGTAGCACCAGCTTTTGCCAGCATAAGGATTAGAGCTGCCATTTGAAAAATGCAGTCGCGCCGTTACCGAATCGAATCTTTGACTTGCGCCATTTCCATTCGTATCCCAATATAACTCTTGATAAGATGATTTTATCGGTTCTAAATCATCGTCATATTTAATGTCCGTAAATTCGGTTACGACTTTCTCAAACTCGTATTCAAAAACGTAAGTTTGTGTTCCTAAAACGTATTCCTCTGTACCGGTGCAAACATTATAATAGTCGTTTTCTTTTTCTATACTATAGATTGGCTCCGGGGCGCCGTTTCTAGTGAGTTTTAGATTGCTACGAGTTAGGCTCTTCAGAGTTACATTTTTCTTATCTTGGTTAGTAAATGGAATTTGGCGACAAATTCCCTTGTTTTGATTATAATCTGGAAATTCCGCTGTCACACTTTCAATCACTTTTAGATGCGAAATACCTTCGGAATCTTTTGATAAATAATAGTCAGCCGTAAAATCACTAAAATAAAAATTATTAACATTTGCCGCATGAGTGGGTTTGCCTAGCAGAACTCCACCAATCAGCAGCCCGAAAATAACAACCATTAATCTAATACTAGATAATAATTTTCGCTTCATGATTATATTTTAACAGATTCTATAGCTTTTCTTAGAGCATTGATTGACTTTTGTAGATCTACACCTTCGTTTTCCGAGATTTTAAGGTCGAGCCGACGAATAACGCCTTTTCGTCCAACCACAGACGGAAAACCGAACGATGTGCCAGAGAATTCGTCGTAGGAAGACACCGGAAGCACTCGCATTTCATCGTTTAGAATGCAATTTAAAATTTGTGCCGTGCAGGTAGCTATGCCGTAATAGGTTGCACCTTTTCTTTCGATAATGTCGTAAGCCTCTTTTTTGACAAAATCTGAAATGTCTTTTCTGGCGGTCTCTGGTAAAAGTGAGGTGATTTTTTGGCCACCCATGTCTGCTAGCGACCATAAAGTCAGCTCTGTATCGCCATGTTCGCCGATCTGGTAAGCATGAACAGATTTAGGATTTACATTCATGTAACCTGCAATACGTTGTCTCAATCTCGCCGAATCTAGTACCGTACCGGATCCGATTACCCTTTCGGATGGTAAGCCGGAAAATTTCATGGTGAAGTAAGTTAGCACATCCATGGGATTAGTGACTACTAAAAAGATACCGTCGAAGCCACTAGCCATAATCTGCCCAATCATTCCTTTTAGAATATTGACGTTTTTCTTAAGTAGTTGCATGCGAGTCTCGCCAGGTTTTTGGTTGGCGCCGGCGGCAATTACCACAATGTCGCAGTCTTTTGCATCTTTATAGGTGCCGTTTTTAATTTTGATATAGCTTGGAGCTACCGCGAGAGCATCTCTTAAATCCATAGCTTCACCTTCAGCATCTCGCGCGACAATGTCCGTTAAGACAATCTCGTTTACTGCGGTTCTCTGGTTTAGGAGGGCAAAAGCAATACTTGCGCCCACATTGCCAGTTCCCACAATCATCACTTTATTGTTGTCCATAGACATATTATAGCATAAGCGTTTTTATGTGGTTGACATTTTTACAAGATTGAAGTCGCAATTTTTTCGAACTTTGGGGTTAAACTTTTAAAATTCGTGTTCCAAGAGTGATTCAAAGTAGAGCTTTAGTTCTTCGGCAATGAATTCATCCCTTGTATAGGCAAGCTCTAACTCAGAAAGAAAACTTGGCGCTAGGCGCTCGATTCGTGCTTTGCGGTACTCTTGCCATTTTTTCGTCTCGTCTTCGGATAAAGATTGCGGGAAGTTGCGACCTTTATAATGCAGCAATAAGTCCGGAAGTCTTTCGTCCGAAAAAAACGGGTGATAGTCGGCAAGTCTATTTGTATCAAGCCCGCTAATTCTGGCAACTTCTCTACGATCGGCATCGTTTAGGAAACCATCGTAGAGAGCTGCTTCTGGCTCGATGGCGGGTGGAAATTCTGGCCTTTTTTCGAGTTCTTCTATAACTTTCTTTGTAAACTCGGGATAATTAATTAGCTCCTTTAAATTGTCTTCGATTTTATCTCTATTTAGGTCTATTTTCGCCCAACCGTCTTCCGTATCCAAAACATTTAGTGGGGCCACTGCCGGACATTTATTGTAGCACAGTTCTTTTACGATTGGATAATAAGGTGCCGTATGACTACTGTCCTGCGTTAGTTCCTTGGGGCTATATCTTAAATCGTAAACCAGGATGTTACCATTTTTGCCTTTTGCTAGAGGATAGGCGACCGTGGTTTTGTTATACTCTGATGAGTATCTGCCCGAAGCGTATACGAAAGGGCGCGGAGAGTCTAGATTTACTAATGCTTTTATTTCTCTTTTATCCTTCATTTTGTAGAGGTAGTCAAAAAGCTTCGGCTGTTTTTCTCTAATTAATTTAGCTACAGCAATCGTAGCATAGACATCCGACAACGCATCATGAGCATGAGAGTGTTCTAGATGGTTCAATTTAGTTAACAGCTCGAGTCTATTGGTAGGCTTACCTTTTTCGGTAAAAGGCCAATTGATGCCTTCGGGGCGAAGCGCTCTAGTTAATCTTACTACGTCGAGCATGTCCCAGCGCGAGCGGCCGTCTTTCCACTCCCACTCGTATGGGTCGATAAAATTGCGCCACAATATTGCGCGCATAAATTCATCATCAAAACGAACAGTATTGTAACCTACCGCCACTGTACCTGGCGTAAATATTTCCTCTGTAGCAATCTTAACAAAGTCCGCTTCGCCGATGCCATCCCTCAAAGTGTCCTGTGGTGTAATTTTAGTTACTAGTATTGCCCCGGGGCTTGGCAGAGCATCATCTGTTAGTTTAATCAGAATATTAACCGGCTCGCCGATTGGTTCTAGGCCTAATGTGGTACGTTGGCCTGCGAATTGCATGATGCGATCCTCTCTTGGATTTAGACCGCTGGTTTCTAAATCATAAAAGAAAAAACTATTCGATTCCATATTACTTATTATAGCTTAAATCTTAAAAACCACAAAAATCCCCTGGGCGAACCCGGGGGATTTGCTCCATCAAAGGAGAGGTGGAGCTACTCGGAGTCTTGACGTGGCGTAGGACGCCTGGCGCCTCGATGCTGATTAGCTCGTGCGTCCATGAACCCCAAGCAACATACGAGCGCCAGCATGAACACATGCCCCGCGGTACCTACCACCGCAGCGCCCCAGGGCGTCTCATACGCCTCTGGATGGCAATAATGAAACCGCCATGCAGCTGGCGCCGAGATTGTGATTGCTGCCAGAAAAGCAACAACCATTACGCCTTTTGCCACTGTGCGGTTTTTCATCTTCTGGGCGACTATTGCCACGGGGAACAACGCCACGAACGTCACCAAACATAAGATTCTATCACCCATTTTTACTCCTTTTCGTCTATATTTATGGGCTCTCTATTTGTATTATATCACAGTTCATTATTATTGTCAAGATTACCGTAACTATTATCGAAACACAAGATATACATATATGCAAATTCCCCCGGCGAACCGGGGGATTGCCTTATGACCGCAAGAATCATCGGTGACCACTACGGCCGTTGACGAAGTGCCGTGTCACTTTTTTGTACTGCAGCCTCCTTTCCTCGGCTTTTGGTACTCTTCTAAGCTCCTTTGGGCGTGACTTCTGGTACTGGACGCTCGCTGGAACTTTGAAGTACTTCGCCATGACGGATGTTTTGCCTATCGCCGTCCTACGACTGGCGATCGACTTAGACTTTCGCCTACTGCGATGCGCCACCTTGATACCGTAAAGCTTTGGCATTTTATAGTAGATGCCCCAGATCACAACCAGAAACAGGATGCGAATCATTGAGTCCTCGAGTGTGGCGTAAACGACTACGCATGAGACGAGTGCGCAGATTACGTTCCACCACGTTTCTGCTCTCTCCGATTCATAGTCGAATTGGTTGTGGTGGATGATCCACGCGACGAACAGGTTTAGTATGAGGATTATAATTATCCCGATGATTGATACGATAATACCCATTTTCTACCCCCTTTTTTTTTAAATGGGTTACTTAGGTTTTTACCTACTTTATGATAATACCACGTTTTCGCTATTTAGTCAATTCTAAGCGGGCTCTTATTCTTCGCCCTGCATTTCGTCGTAGTCTATGCCGTAACTTGCATATTGAAAGCGCATATACGCTGAGTCTACTTTCTCGGCTAAAGACTTTAGCGGCTCTTCTTTTGCTTTAGCCATCACAATAAATTTGAGTGGCTTGTTTTTGCCGCCACAAATCTCCATTGAATCGCCATAGGCTAGTTCGCCAGGAACGGTGATTTCGCGGATTCCATCGATGCGCATTCCCTTTATGCCCTCATTCCAGCCTTCAATCATTCCCAGTGAGGCATCTAGGATTTTTGAGAATGAAGTTGGGTTGTCGTTGTTATCGAACGAGGAATCAAAAACCGATTCGTTTGCGCACCAACCCACATAGTAGGCCAGATAATCTGAGTCATCAGTGAGTTTTTCTCCAGTCCCCTTCTTTAAGTCGCGAGTTTGCAAACCGCCTTCGTTGGCACTAGATTCGTTGTAGGCCTTAATCTCGGATTTAAAACTAATAAATTCCTCGTAATCGTTTTTAGTTGCGTCTTTGAACTCGGCCAGTATATTATCGTAAGCTTTTTTATATTCTGCAACCTTGGCATCGTCTATTTTGGTGTCACCCGTGCTAGATGATTTGTTTCCGCCGTTTAAAATAATTGCGGCATACCCGGCAATAATTGAGCCGAGCATCAAAACTGCAATAACTGCGATAATAATACGTTGCTTAGTACTGGTTTTTAGTTCCTTCTCGTCCATTTTGGTAAATTCTCCACTTAAATATTAGATACATTATAGCACAAAAAATAACCCCTTTCGGGGTTATTTTTTTGCTTTTACTTAGCTTCTTTTTTAGCTGGCTTTTTTACTACTGCGACTTTTTTAAATGAGCCGCCAGCTTTTTTGATTGATTCAATTGCGGTTTTTGATGCGAATTGAGTCTCTAGATCGATTTTAGCGGTTAAATCGCCCCTAGTAATTACTTTGACCTTTGCATATGGCGAAGTAATTAGGCCGGCTCTAGCTAACGCAAAATTGTCGACCTTGCCTTTTAACTCGTTGAGACGATCGGTGTAAACTACCTCGGCTTTAATATGGTGAGATTTGAAACCTTTAAGCTTTGGTACAGCCTGCATCATAGCGCGCTGGCCACCCATGAAACCTCGTGGCATCTTATTGTGGCCGGCTCTGGCCTTTTGGCCTTTAGTACCACGGCCAGCCGTTTTACCTTGACCGGCTGCGATGCCGCGACCCTTACGGGTTGGGCGAGTGTTTTTCTCGACTATTAAATCATTGTACTTCATTATTTGTCCTCCTTTTTAGTAGTGGACTTTTTTGCTACTTTTTTAGCAGGAGCTTTTGCCTTTTTTGCGGTAGCTTTTACCGCAGATTTTTCTGTGGCTTTGGCCGCTTTTTCAGTAGTAGCTTCTTTTGCTGGAGCCTTATCGGCTTTTTTGGCATTATTGGCATTATTCCATTCTGAGCGTGGAACCTGTTGGCGCAAACCCTCGATCACTGCGTAGGCAATATTTACTTTGTTAGTAGAACCAAGCGATTTGGAAATTAGGTTTTTTACTCCAGTTAAGCCCATGATTGAACGCACTGTGCCACCAGCAATAATACCTGTACCAGGAGCGGCTGGCTTCATCAATACATCGGCGCCAGTTACTTTAGTGCGGGTTTCGTGCCAAATGGTTTCGCCATTAATATTAAATGTGACCATGGTTTTCTTGGCTTTTGATGTAGCTTTTGCGACTGCCGTCGTAACATCATTACCTTTAGCTACGCCAATACCGACTTTGTTCTTATGGTTGCCAAGTGCAACTAATGCCTTAAAACGCATTCTGCGGCCACCGGCAACGGTGCGAGATACACGGTCTACCGAAATTGTAATACTGTCAAATTCTTTTGGCCCAGCGTCTGCACGTACGCGATCGCGGCGACCACGCCTATCCATCTTGCGACCCGAAATATCGCGAGTCTGCTTGGTGGCGGCAGTCTTGTCGTCCATCTTAAGCGTACCAGATTTGTTGATTACCCTTGGGGCTTTTTTCTCATTCTCTGGCATAATTAAAACTCCAATCCTTCTTTACGGGCTGCGTCTGCAAGTGCAGACGTGCGCCCAGCATATAACTTAGAGCCACGATCAAACACGACTTTTTTGACCTTTTTGGCTTTTGCCTTTTTGGCGATTTCTTCACCGATTTTAGTTGCTTTCTCGATCATGGATCCAGATATCTTGGAACCTACGGTAGTGGCGTAAGCCAAAGTTACTCTTTTTTCATCATCGATAACTTGAGCGGTGATGTGCTGATTTGAAAAATGCACTGAAAGACGTGGTCTTTCGGATGTGCCGCTAATCTTGGCACGGGTTCTTTTTGCCCTAAAAATCTTATTCATTATTTCTTACCAGCCTTTCCTGCTTTACGAAGGATTACTTCGTCAACATACTTAATGCCTTTACCCTTATATGGCTCTGGCTTCTTGAGGTTACGGATTTCGGCTGCAACCTGGCCAACTTTTTGCTTATCAATGCCGGAAACGGTAATTTCCATTTTATTGGTAGTAAGTTGTACGCCTTCGGGTGCCCTATATTTTACGGGGTGCGAAAAGCCTAATGCCATTTCAATTTCTTGACCACCGCCAGAAAGACGATAGCCAACACCGTTTATTTCTAGTTTCTTTTCGTAACCTTTAGTTACGCCTTGCACTGCATTGTTTAGTAGTGCGCGCTGTAAACCGTGCCAAGCACGGGACTTTGGTTCGTCATCCTCACGGGTAACCGTGGCCACTGCACCCTCAACATTAACCTTGGTTTTGGGTTGCACTGGGACGTTGAGCTGACCCTTTGGGCCCGCGACAGTAATCTCACTCTCGCCGACCGTAATTGTCACTCCCGCCGGAATCTCGATGGGTTGTTTTCCGATACGACTCATATCTTTTCCCTTTTATGTTAATATCCGTACCATTATACCACAAATTATCCCTAATTACAAGAGAAATCCCCTCTTAAGGGGATTTCTGCCTATACCTCCATTATATCATACTTATGCTATTTTGTCAATTTCGCCTCTTTACGCTTACTAAAGGCGACCAATGAAACACCTAAGATTACCATCATTGCTCCACCAATCATATTTCCAGTCCAAGACCCTTCAACTGCACCATTATTGTGAGACTTCGTTAATTTACCAGTCTCTGGTGTTTTTACTGGTGGTACTTCGCCACCACAGCCACCTTCTTCACACGGATCCACTACCGGCTCATGCATGTTAACAAATATAACTGTATGCATACCACCAATTTCATCGATTTGTTCATAGCCATCTGCATCTAATACTTCTTCAGCATAGTACTCAATTACTTTAGCGTTTTCATCTGCTACCGGTAAACCTTCGAAAGGATATACCCAAATATCGCTGCTCTCCAACCCTTCTGGCAATTCTTCATCCTGTATTTCGTTATCTGCCGACAATTCCGCATCATCAACCACTTCACCGTTTGCCAATAAATTAACCGTCAAAGTTTCTGGGCGACTACCATCTTTATTATGTTCGTCCTCCCAAATCTTCACTACATCGAAGTAAGTTGTATCAACTATATACTCATTATCAATCTTAAACTCAACCTCGTCATTCTTCTCTACGGTCTTCTCTTCACCATTATCGCCAGTCACATTCAAGGTAAAGAATTCTATTTCCGCATTACCTTCCGTAACCGTATATTCACCGGTTGGAATTTTGGCATCTACTTCACAAACTATTTTGTCTTCAGAAGATGTACAATCCTCGCCCACAGTGAGGGTCATCGTACCATTATCACCGA
>JAEEUB010000024.1 GCA_016286785.1 Candidatus Saccharimonadota bacterium | reverse complement strand
CGATTGTATTAAAGACTTTTGTTGCATGAAAAGAGAACATTGAAATATCGCCATAATTACCGATTGTTTTACCATCAACCTCAACACCAAAAGCATGCGCGGCATCATATATAACTTTTAAATTATGTTTCTTTGCAATTTTATTAATCTCTTCTACATTGCAAGGATAACCATATACATGTGTAGCTAAAATAGCGACTGTTTTTTTAGTTATTAAGTCTTCTATTTTACTTTCATCGATTGTGTAATCACTTTTCTTGATGTCGCAGAAAACTGGAGTAAATCCGTTCATAAATGCAGCATGATTCGTTGAAACGAAAGTAAAAGGAGTCATTATTATTTCTCCTTCACCCCTTTCCTCACGCAAACGTTTCATCGCACAATCTAATGCTGAATGTCCGTTCACGAAAAGAGTCACATTAGGCACCTTTAAAAAATGTTCGAGCTCTAACGTTAATTTGTTATGTATGGGCCCATTATTGGTTAGCCACTTTGCATTCCAAATGCTTTTAATTGCTTTACAGTACTCTTCATAATCCGGCATTGACGGTTCTACTACTAATAAAGCCTTCTTTAGTTTCTTAGGCATTTTTTCCTCTTTCTTGACTATTTTTAAATTTTACTTCTAAATCCAAAATTTTTTTACTGCGATTCTTAATTTTTTTACACGGAATCCCTGCATTAATAGACCAAGGTTCAATTTTATTTTTAATTAAACTAAAAGCACCAAATGAAGCACCCTCAGACAAATAAGCACCCGGCAAAACTATACTGCCAGAGCCAATCAAAACATGTTTTTCTAAGACCACTTCTTTTTGTTCGACGTTTTTAAAGTTGTCTGGTATCAAAGGGCTTGTCATTGATTCTCCAGAATAATCATCACTAAGTGCATATATAGAAACCCTTGAAGAGATATTACAGAAATCACTTATCGCCACTCCTTTATCACCACCAAAAATAGCCGAATAGGCTGCGATATGCACATAATTACTAATTGAAACTTTTCCACTTAAAATACAGAAATCGTCAATTCGAACATGGTCCCCAATAGATATTTTTTCAGGAGAATAAAAACTAGCTTTTTTACTAATTAACACATTTTTTCCAACATGTTTGAAACCTATGCTTTTAATTGCATCTTTGCTTAAAAAACTTGTCATAACTGACTTCCTCCATTATTCTAACAGGACGCGGCCTTTTTATAATTTTATCGCTTTATCTTATAAATGTCGAGACATGAGCTCTATAAAGTGTTATTTGGCACTAGTTTTATTTCTATAGCCTCTACTCTTTTAGCCTGTCCTGTTGTACCAGCTAATTCACCATTAGAGACCCAGTTTAGCCAGCCATAATCTTGTACATGGGCTCTGTATTGGATATCGTCTTTATTATAATCGCCATTTAGTTTTATAACTATTGCTTCTACGCGTTTTGCTTGGCCAGTCGTACCAGCTAATTCACCATTTTTAACTGGGCTCATCCAGCCGTAATCTTGTACGTGGCCATAATATTCTATGCTAGCTCCCAATGATGGTTTTTCGACAATTTTTACTTGCATAGCTTCAATTTGCAAGGATCTTCCTACTGTCCCAGCTATCTCGTCATTCTTAACCCAACCCATCCAGCCTATATTTTCGACATGAGCACGGTAATAGATGTCGTAAGTTTTGGCCAATTCGCCAGTTAGGTGTATTTGAACCGCCTCAATTTGCCGACCACTCCCAGAGGATCCGCTAATTTCTCCGCTTTTCTTAAAACTGTTTTCCCAACCAATATTCTGAATATGTGCTCTGAATTCAACGCCGTCTAATGAGATAGTCAACGCTTCCATGGCTAACCCATATCCAGATGTACCAATCATTTGGCCACCGTTTTTTTCATCTAACCATCCTGCTTTTTCAACTGCAACGTTGTATTTAAAATCGATACTGGTTGGTTCGTCTGGAATTCTGTTGTTGTTCTGTATGGTATTCTTATTTGTCCCGCTTGCTGGGTCGCCAAACCAATCTACAAAGTAGAGATAGAAATTTCGATTGCCATAGGCGCCACAGGATGGGGCGGTACCATAACCAGCAGCGATGGCGCCAGCGTTTGGTTGATATGGAGTATAGCGGTATAGTGCGGAAGTGGCCAGATTTTCTATATATACGGTTGAGCCGCCACAAGCTGCGTTTGGATTATATTGAATGTAATTATTCCTTAATGGATAGTTGGTCCAGCCGCCATTAAGAACAGTGCGGAAAAGCGAAGCGGCATTTCTAACTTGATTCTTAAAGCCATAGTATTTAGTATCGCACGCGGCCGTGTCTGGACAACCATAACCAGTAGCTGAACGAAATTGACGAGAGTTAGGCCACGTATCCGTAATTAAACTTTGTTCTTTTTGAAGTAGAACAATCAGGACTTGTGGATTAATTTGATAATCTTGTGCGGCTTGCCAAATAATGTGTGCGGCGCTTTGGCCGGTTGGTGCACTATCGCCATAGTCAATGCCGTCTCCAAAAGTCTCGTCAGCGAGGCACACG
>JAEEUB010000005.1 GCA_016286785.1 Candidatus Saccharimonadota bacterium | reverse complement strand
CTTATTGATTATCTCAAAGGTAGTACCCGCAAACGAACCACCCTTAGAAGTTTCACAAGTACCCGTTTCGCTATCTGTTTTGTAAATCGTAATACTACCAAGGACTGGATTATCGTAGAAATATAGAGTCTTCGTTCTCTCATTATGTTTTAGGGTCGTTTCTTTAGTCTCATCGTCGGTAAGTTCATAGTAGACATTCGTTCCTGTCTCTTTTACTCTATAGGTGGTACCTTCACTATCGATATCAAGTTTTTCAAATTCTGCGTACCCCGATGCGTTAGTGTTTTTAGTTCCAACTACAACTTCGTTTCCATTCTCTACTTTATACAGTGTGAATTGTATATATTTACGACTAGCATTACCTTGGGCCACACATTGATGCGGTGAAGTCGCTTCCCATATCATCTTATCGCATTTTCGTACTTTAATTCTACCATTCACTTGAGGCAAATCCTTAAACGTTAAATTATAAGTTAAGTGACCTGCATCCAAGGTTACTTCCTGATCGGGTGCCGTTAATTCGTAACTATCATTTGTGTCAATCTCCTCAATTTTATACTTATAGCCATCAGCAGGAAGTTCTTCAAAAATACATATTCCTTCAGCATTAGTTATACAATCAGGAGCCATCCTAGCACCATCAGCATAAGATCTTCCATTCCTAAAATTATATATAGTTTCCCCAGAAGCATTGCTTATCCTAAATTTCATACCTTCCAAACTAGCATCACCAGCAATAGCATCGCAGCCTTCCGTAGAGTTATCACAAGCTTTTTGAATTTTAATTGTGCCATAATCAAAGGCAGACGCACCTATAAACATTAATGTCTGACTGGTATTCGTTGTTTTATAAAGAGTATGTTTCTTAGCAAGTCTCCAAAGAATATCATTGTTATTTATATAGGTTCTCAGTTTATTTTCTGCCTTCCAAAACCAGCCATTATTTCTATTTCCATAATAGTCGGCAACATTTTGCCATGGATAGCGATTTGGCCAAACATCAGTATAGCCATTATCGCTCATCAACCATGACGCAAGCATATGCACCCAAAAATAGTTATAGTTTTCTTCCGTTTTGGAACTCGCCATAACGCTTTTTCTGGCTTTTTCTACAAAATCAAACTTATCGTAGTATCTGTAAATGAACAATAATAGTTGTAAATCTTTTTCGTACTCATCTTTATGACCATCCGAAGTATTAACCGCAGAGTAATTAAGTTGTGTGCCGTCAGCCGGCATATCATCTAAAGGTTCCACACAAAAAACCCCATGAGTCCCAAAAGTAGAACCGCTAGCCGAATATTTATGCGTATAATCGGATATTGTGTATGTTGTTCCACCATCCTTGTAATGGACATCATAAACATAAACATAATTGCCAACATTGAGAGTTAGCCCACTCGCCGCCGAAGTTTCATTTTCATTATTTTTTGTTATCGTAACACCCAGTGCTACTAGAAGCGCAGTACTTAAGACGCCAAAAACCAAGCATCTAAGCAAAGCCTTTCTATGTATCATTTTCTTAAACATTTTACTGTTCCTTTTTTATTTTGATGACCTTTTGTACCCCAATTATAAGCACAAGTTTTATTTTTGTCAAGACTTTTTCTGCATTTTTCTGTGTTTTTCGCAGAAAGATTTTACTTGACATACTTACAATCGTGTGGCATAATACGAAATACTGTCGTTTATATCCGAAAGGTGGGATAAATGGGTAATCAAAACGAACGCACATTAAAAGAGCGTTTTACGAGGCAGCGTAGGGAGGGGATAACGATACAAGAAATCGCCTGGATCCTTGGCTATCCAACAGCGCCAGAGCTGTATCAAGCACTGGCTCAAGAGGCCGATGAGTCTGGAATTCCTCGAGATTTCATGTTCAGAACAGGCAGCAACCAAAGCGCGAGCTCAGACAGCGCCAAAAGGGCAACCTCAAAAGCGGCTAACGATCGCCTCTATGGTCTTTGCGAAAGCACCAACAAGACCATGAAAGGTCTGTATGATGGCATCACTCAATTTGCCAGTATACTATCAGAAACGGTCTAGAAAGCCCAGGAAGCGAGAGAGTATGAAAAAGAAAATCACGGCCGGCAATATACAAAGAGCAATTAAGGCAAAAAAGACCTGGTCACAACTGGAGCAAGAATATGACTGCACCCAAGACGAAATCAAGGCACGAATCAAAGATCTTTTCAAGGGAGGAGGCGACAATATAATAAGGCAAATCAGTGGCAACACTAACGCCCAAGAAAAGCAAAGTCGCCGCCGGAGCACAGATGCCAGTGTCGGCAACTCAAGAGTCGCGAACCCAACATCGTCCAGCCGACCGATTAAGGCAGCCCCCAACCCAGCAGAACAGCTCGAGGAACTAAAGAGATACGACAACGAAGTGCTCGGGGAGATAGCAACATTGCAAAATGAACGCAGTCAACTCGTGAATCGTCTTCATCTGCACGCCTTAGAGTTCCAAAAGCTAGCAGAGGAACTCAAGGGAATCATCCAGTCCTTCCGATCCTGGATCGAACGCTACAAACACATCATCAAGGATGTGGACGAAGCAAGAAAAAAGTTGTCAGACATCGACAGGTTACTTCAAGAAAAAAGGGGGCTATGCGAAGGCATTCAGGAATGGCAAAAAGCCCTAAGTGTTTCAACTGAAGCCCGTGCTCACCGCATCAGAGAGACCAAAACAGGCGTCACCGTTGGCTTTTTTTTAGCCGATACTAGCCCCAACGGAATAGTTGAAAGTCTCGTAAGTGATGCAGAATTTCAGAGTCTCAGTCCGAGCGAACGTCTAGCCGCAATCAAGGCAGCTCACAAGGCTCAGAGTATGCTCCGAGACTCAGAAGCCGACCCTATGTTTCTATCCGACATCAGAGACCCGTACAGCAATATCCAAGTATTTGTTGCAGGACCCGAAACCACGCAGCATTCGTAAAACCTCTACACTCCTTACCGCCCGGGAGCATAAACAATGGGCGGTGTTTTTTTGTGAAAAATATCTCTTTACAAGATTAATAAAATAGTCTAAAATAATATGGTAGAGTTTTGGAGCTGGTTTTTATTAGCGCTCCAAACATTAATAATATAAAAGGAGAAAGAATGGCAAATTTTGACCGTTCCAAGCCACACATTAATGTTGGCACCATGGGTCACGTAGACCATGGTAAAACCACTTTGACTGCTGCTATTACAAGCGTCCTAGCGAAGTATTTCCCTTCGGACGTTAACAAGCCAGTCGCTTATGATCAAATCGATAACGCACCCGAAGAAAAGGCTCGCGGTATCACTATCGCAACTTCTCACCAGGAGTACGAATCTGCTAAGCGCCACTATGCGCACGTAGATATGCCAGGCCACGCAGATTACATTAAAAACATGATTACGGGTGCCGCCCAAATCGATGGCGCAATCCTCGTAGTCGCCGCTAACGATGGCGCTTTACCACAAACCAAAGAGCACATCCTCTTGGCTCGCCAAGTAAACGTACCTAAAATCATCGTCTTCCTTAATAAAATGGACCTAGCTGACCCAGAAATGGTTGAACTAGTCGAGGAAGAAATTCGTGACATTCTAGAAAAGAATGGCTTCGATCGCGATTGTCCAATCATTAAAGGTTCTGCAACCAAGGCCCTCGAAGGTGATCCAGATAACGAAAAGGCCGTCATGGATCTTATCGAAGCTATGGATGAATACTTTGAAATTCCAAAGCACGACCTAGACAAACCATTCCTAATGCCAATTGAGGACGTCTTCTCAATCAAAGGACGTGGTACTGTCGCTACTGGCCGTATCGAACAAGGCGTAATTAAGATTAACGACGAAGTCGAAATTGTCGGTCTAAAAGATACCCAAAAATCCGTCGTAACCGGTATCGAGGCCTTCCACAAGACTCTCGATCAAGGCCAAGCTGGCGATAACGCTGGTTTGTTGCTCCGCGGTATCGAGCGCGACCAAATCGAACGTGGCCAAGTAATCGCTGCCCCTGGCACCATTACTCCACATACCGAATTTGAAGCAGAAGTTTATATCTTGAAGAAAGAAGAAGGCGGACGCCATACTCCATTCTCCAAGGGTTACAAGCCTCAGTTCTACTTCCGTACTACCGATGTAACTGGCGAAGTCGAACTTCCAGCCGACAAAGAAATCGTCATGCCTGGCGACCAAGTTACCTTCAAGGTAAAGCTATTGGCCCCAGTTGCTATGAACGACCAAGACCGCTTTGCTATCCGCGAAGGCGGCAAGACCGTCGGTTCTGGTGTTATCACCAAAGTTATCAAGTAGTTCCTACTACTAAATAACGCAAAAACTCCCCCATTAATAGGGGAGTTTTTGTTGTGCCACATTAATCATTTTATAAGCCTTTCATAAATCTAGAAAGTATGCTATAATATCACACACAATATCAATAATCATCAAGCCCGAAAAACTCATGTCTTTAGAGGTTATCGAGCAGGAAAGGACAAAATGGCAGAAGCCAAGAAAAACGAAGGATTAAAAATCCGCATTCGCCTAAAAGCTTACGATCATAGAGTAATCGATCAAAGCGCAAAACAAATTGTAGATACAGCCATCCGTACCGGCGCTACAATCAGCGGCCCAATTCCTTTACCAACCAAGAGATCAACCTTTACCGTAGTTAAATCTCCACATGTTTACAAAACCGGTGGTGAAGCTTTCGAAATGAAGGTCCATAAGCGCCTAATCGACATTTTAAATGCCACTTCTAAAACCATCGAGAGTCTACAAAACCTCTCTTTGCCGGCCGGAGTAGATGCCGAAATCAAGATGTAACTATTATCATCTCGAAAATCTCCCATATGGGAGATTTTTTGATATAATAACTCCATGATAGTCGCTAAATTTAAAAAGCGTTTTTATTTCGTAGGGGCAAAGTATTTTAGACATTTTGCAAACATGGTTCTAAAAAGGTGGAACCCTAGAATTATCGCAATAACCGGCTCCGCTGGCAAAACCACAATGCTAAATTTAGTTGAGCACGAAATGGGCGATCGAGCTCACTACTCGCACGATGCCAATTCGGCCTTTGGTATTTCCTTTGATTTGCTAGGGCTAAAAGGAATAAGGGGCTCTAAACTACGCTGGATTTGGCTATTTATGGCCACCCCTTTTAAAGGATTATTTAAAAGACATAAAGAAAAATTTTACGTTGTAGAAATTGATGGCGAAAGGCCGCACGAGGCAGAGTTTTTAGCTGAGTGGCTTAAGCCAGAAGTCACAATCTGGGTCTCTATCGGCAGATCTCATGCCGTACAATTTGAAAATGTCGTAGAAAATGGCAAATTCAAGAACCTAGAAGAAGCAATTTCCGCCGAATTCGCCAATCTCCCCCAAAATACCAAAAAACTTGTTTACATCGATGAAGATTCAAAAATCATGAAAACCGCGGTCAAAGGCATAAAAGCAAAAGTCATAAGCATTAAAAAAACTGCTCTAAAAAAATACATAGTCTACCCAGATTCAACAGATTTTACCTATGGAGACACTACCTTCCATTTTGACCACCCAGAGCCCAAAGATATCGCATTTAATCTTTTAGTTTTGCAAGACCTAATGAAATATTTAAAAATACCATTTAAATCGGATTTTACAAATGTCAGGCTCGCCCCAGGAAGATGCTCATATTTTAAAGGTAAAAAGGGCATCAACATTATCGACAGTAGCTATAATGCTCATCTTATTTCTATGGCTTCCATTCTCGATATGGTAAAACGCATGCACGCAGAGCATAAATGGCTAATTATTGGCGACATGGTAGAACAAGGCTCCATCACTGAAGAAGAACACACAAAACTTGCTCATTTGATTGCCGACGCAAAGCCAGAAAAAATTATACTAATTGGCCGTAGAACCAAAAAATATACCGCCCCAGAGCTAAAAAAACTCGGAGTTTCAGCCATAGCTACGCTAGATACTCGTAAAGCCCTGCAATACATTGAGAGCCACATTAAAGGTAAAGAAACTCTAACCTTTAAGGGCAGCCAATATCTTGAATGGATTATCGAAAAACTTCTAGATAATCCAAATGACGCAAAAAAACTCTGTCGCCGCGAAAAAGCCGCCGTTAATCGTCGCAAAAACTGGGGGCTAGAATAATGGCAGACCTCTACATCATTCACGGCTGGACATACACCGTAGACCCATGGGAAAAAACCATTGCCGAGCTACGCAAAAACGGCATTAGCGTAAAGATGCTTAATGTTCCTGGACTCACCGAGGCATCAAACAAAGAATTTACAATCGATGATTACGTTAAATGGGCAGACCAACAAATTCCGGACGGCGCAATCGCCCTAGGTCATTCTAACGGTGGGCGCATCCTACTAAATCTCTGTTCTAAAAAGCCCGAAAAGCTAAAATATTTGATTTTGCTAGATGCTGCCGGAATCTACGAACCAACCATCAAGAAAAAAATCGTTACTAACCTCGCAAAAATCGGAAAACCTCTCAAAAATATTCCGATAGTCGATAAGGTCTTTCATAAAATTACCGGTTCCACCGATTATTCCAAAGCCCCAGCCAACATGAAAGTTACACTAAGCAACATGCTAGAGTCTGATAAACTCCTAGATTTATCAAAAGTTGAGACTAGAACATTTATCCTTTGGGGTAAAAAAGACACCACCACTCCACCACGCCAAGCTACTGCGATGTATGAAAGGTTACCAAATGCCGAACTAAAATTCTACGCCAACTGGACCCATGCCCCATACATCTCTAATCCCGACGAACTAGCTCGTGCTCTCACTGTTTTAATTAGGAGACTGAAGGCATGAGAAAGCATTTTTTTCTCGGCCTGGCCGCCAATTACCAACGTGACGAAAGAATTGCACACACCTTCAAAATTGGACATACCGAAGATTTAAAAGATCTAAAACGCTATTTACTCAGAAGATATGGTGGAGAAAAAGCGATACTTACTAAAAATGGTCGTTCCGCACTAACACTCGCCCTAAAAGCCTATTTTGATAAAGGCGACAAAATTCTCGTAAATGGCTTTACGTGCTATGCGGTTTATGAAGCCATAAAGGCCGCAGGCCTAACACCAGTTTTTGTTGATATATCTTTAGAAGATTTAAACTTTGAAAATACCAACCTAGAAAAAGAAATAACAAACTCTAGCCCAAAGGGGATCATTATCCAAAACACCTTGGGCCACCCTGTAGATATTGCCACAATCGAGCAGCTCGCAAAAGAACATCATCTCGTAATTATCGAAGATTTAGCTCACTGCGCCGGAATAAAATATCCCGACGGACGCGAGGCAGGTACAGTCGGCGCTGCCACTGTCCTATCTTTTGGCAAAGATAAATCAATCGATACCATTTCTGGAGGCGCCGCCGTCCTCCGCTATCCCTATAAAAACATAATTGAAGCGCCTAAGCGTCACCCGAAAGCATCAGACCATTTAAGGGCCAGATTCTATCCAACATTTGGAGCCATCTGTCGTGCACTATCTTATATACATCTTAGCGGTGTCATTATGCGTCTCCTTGTAAAAATCCATTGGGTAGAAAAATCCGCAGACAACAAGCTAGATCTCACTCGCAGACTCAGCAAGTTTGAGGCTAAACTTGCCCTCATGCAATTAAAAGGTTTAAGCCGTGTAGGAGAAAAGCCGTTACGAGATTTTTACTTTGTAAATAATCGCGACAAAGTTTTAAAAGAATTAGCTGCCGCCGGTTTTTATTTTGGCGGTTTTTGGTACGAAAAACCAGTCTCTCCCGAAAGATACTATAAAAAAGTCCATTTTCCAGAAGAAAAATGTCAAAATGCGGTATATGCCTCTAGCCATATTGTAAATTTGCCCAAATACTACACCAGAAGACAACTGGCACCCGCACGTAAAATCATCGAAAAATACCAGGAGGGCACAAAATGAATTGGACCGAAGTAATAAAAAAATATCCCGAAGCTAATTTCCTCCAATCCCCATCCTACGCCAAAATGAATGAACTACTAAAGAACAAAGTCATCATAGAAGACTTTGATAAAAAAGGGTACACTCTTATGGTGATAAGAAAAGCTAAAAGAGGTAAATATCTAGAAATACCGTGCGGCCCGCTAGCTAATTGGAATAATAAAGAAGACATAAAAAAAATAGTTAATACCATCCGCCAAATCGCAACCCAAGAAAAATGTGTCTTTGTTAGGATTCGTCCTCAATTAATCGCAAGTCAAGCCAACCTCACTTTACTCAGTAATCTAGGACTAAAACCTTCACCCATGCATCTAGCCGCCGAACATACCGTCATGATTGATTTAAAAAAACCCGAAGAGTCATTACTATCCGAAATGAGACGCCAAACTCGATATGAAGTAAGACGTGCCGACAAACTAGGTATCAAAGTAACGACTAGCAGTTCTGAAGAAATCTTTAAAGAATTTCATAAAGTGCAGACCGAAACCGCCAAAAGACAAAACTTCGTGCCACCCAATCTTAAAACTTTACTAGCCGAAAGAGAAGCCTTTAAAGACGATGCCACAATTTATGTGGCAAAAACCGCCGAAGGAGAAAGTATTGCTTATGGGCTAATCATTAAAGGCGGCAAAGAAGCCGATTACTACGAAGCTGCCTCTACTCCGCTTAACCGCAAATTGCCAGGAGCCTACGCCTTGCTTTGGCAAGCCATGAAAGACTTGAAAGGCCAAGGCTACGAACGATTTAACCTTTGGGGAATTGCGCCAGCCGGCCAGCCCAATCATCGTTATGCTGGAGTAACTACCTTTAAAACTGGTTTTGGCGGAGAAATCATCGAATATGTACCGGCGCACGACTTAGTAATATCGAAAATCTGCTATCTAAAAGACTTGATCATAGAAACAACACGAAAAAAACGGAGACACCTATGAAAATCGTAGATATACAAGAAAAAGAAATCTGGGACGAATATGTTACCTCGCGCCAGGATTCAAATTTTTTACAATCCTGGGATTTTTACGAATTTCATAAAGCTCGCGGCAAAAAAGTTATAAGAAGAGCTATTATAAACGATTCCAAAAAAATCATCGGTGTTTATGCCGGCGTAGTGGAAACGGCAAAACGCGGCACTTATCTCGCCATTGCGGGAGGCCCCTTAATAGATTTTAGTAATTCCAAAGTTGTTTCTAGAGTATTCGACGACATTAAGGCTCAAGGGAAAGCCTTAAACTGCGTCTTTGTCCGCATAAGACCACAAGAAAAGCTATCATCAAAAACCATGAGTCTCTTTAAAAAATACGGGCTAAAACCAGCACCAATGTACTTATCCGTAGAATATGCCGGAATACTAGATCTTAAAAAGTCCGAAGAGGAAATTCTAGCTGGAGCCTCGCAAGGGTTTCGCCGTAAACTTAGAAAAGCCTTAAAAAATGATATAGAGATTACTGTAGATGCCAGCGATAAATCCATTAAAGAGTTTTGCCGACTAGAAGAACTGCACGCCAAAAGACAAAAATATGTCGCCTTTTCTTCATCATTTTTAACCAAACAATTCGAGGCATTCCGAGAGGGGAACGAAGTTTTAATTTATACCGCAAAAAAGGACGGCAAAACATTAGCGCAAAACTTTATGATTTTCTACGGTCCCGAAGCCAGCTATCACTACGGCGTCTCCTCAGAACTAGGCACCAAATATTCGGCTGCGCCTCTTCTTCACCTAAAAGCGATGGAAGAAGCCAGAAAACGTGGCTGCGTCCGGTATAACCTTTGGGGAATCGTAGATACGGACGATAAGGCGCACCGTTTTTATGGAGTTTCGGAATTTAAGCGCTCGTTCGGCTGCGAAGAATTTAAATACGTGCCGGCGCACGACATGGTCTTAAGTCCAACTAGATACAAAATTACTAAAATAATCGAATCAGCGCGAAAAAGAATTCGCCACGTTTAAAATAGGCATTCCGTGCAGTTTTTTATGTTATAATAAGCGTAAGTAATAAAAGGATTTTTATGGCAAAATTTAATCGCAAATTTATCGACAAACACTGGATGATATTTTTAATCAGAGGCATGCTTGCCGCAATTTTTGGCTGCTTTACGCTCTTTGGCGGCCTAGGCAGCATCGAAAACACCATTGCAATTATTAGTGTATTATTACTCTTAATGGGCATCGTTGACGCAGTCGGCGCGTTATACGGCTCAACCAAAAAACATGGCTGGATTAACTCAATCATTGATGCGCTAGTAGACGTAATAGCGGCTGTATCGCTATTATTCTTTACTAAGGGTTCACTTGCTAATGCCGTAATTATCATTTCCTCCTACACTATTATTTCCGGCATTATTGATATTTTCCACGGATTTTTATCTACCGTCGACCCTACCGACCGTTTTATCCGTATTTTAGCCGGTATTAGCGGATGCGTAATAGGCGCTGTAATTCTTAATGCTGGCGACTTCGAAATTACTACGTTTATTAGATTCTTTGGTGCTTACATACTGGTAGTTGGTATCACTAGCCTAATCTACGGAACCCACAACTATTCTCAAGAAAAAGAAGACAAAATCGCAAGAAGCGAAGCCCGCAAGCTAGCAGCTAAAAAACGAGCTAAAAAATCCAAAAAATAATTATTTATACCACGGCAAAAAGTCGTGGTATAATTTTTATGCAATATTAATATCAAGAAGGAACGAGGGAACGGCCCTACGACTTCCTGCCAACCTACTCATGCAAGGTGGTAAATCCGACCAGAAAGGAAAGATATGTTCTATCGAACCGCGGAGAGCGTTTCTCCAAAACACCCAGACAAACTATGTGACCAAATTAGCGATGCTATTTTGGATGCGTATCTAGCTAAAGACCCGAATGCTAGAGTAGCTGCCGAAACTTGCGGCGGCCACGGCGTAGTTTTTGTAACCGGAGAAATCACATCCACCGCAAACGACATCAATATCGAAGAAATCGTTAAAAGGCTAGCCGGAGAAAACACCGAAGTCCACACTAAAATCGTTAAACAATCCCCAGAAATCGCTCAGGGCGTAGATACCGGAGGAGCCGGCGATCAGGGAATCATGATTGGTTACGCTTGTGACGAAACGAACGAGCTCTTGCCTCGCGAAGTAGTTTTATCGCGCCGCCTAAATCAATATATTTATAACAAATACCCATATGATGGTAAAACCCAAGTCACCATCGCACCAGACGGTACAATAGACTCAATTGTGGCAAGTTTCCAAAATGTTCCAAAAGAAGAACTAGAAAAGCTAGTTCGCGAATACATAGAAAAAGAAGGGCCTACTGGCCGCCTAGAACTTCATATGAACCCAGCTGGAGACTGGAACCAAGGCGGCTTTGATGCCGATACGGGCCTTACCGGACGCAAGTTAATCGTAGATAACTACGGCCCGCGTGTTGCGATTGGCGGTGGCTGTTATTCTGGTAAAGATCCGTCCAAAGTAGACCGCTCCGCTGCCTACATGGCAAGAAAAATCGCAGTAGACTATTTAAGAAAGCGCAAAGCTCACGAAGTATTAGTGCGCCTGGCCTACGCCATCGGCAAAGCTGAGCCACTAGAAAAAACCGTCATCGTAGACGGCAAACCAGAAGAAATCGAAGGCTACGACTTAACGCCACGCGGCATTATTAAGTTTTTAGACCTAAAACGCCCAATCTACGAGCAAACGGCAAGATACGGCCATTACGGCGAAGGCTTTGACTGGGATAGATAAAGGCGCATAACCTCCGCCGGCAAACCTTTTTACTTCATCTTAAAACAAAGTTCGCACCAAAGAGCATTAATCGCCATTCCTGAGACAAATAATACCACAATCACAATCACAAAGTTGCATATTGGTTGGAACCATGCTACTTAAAATGCAGAAATAGGTTTAATGAACACTACGCCCAAATCAACTACCATACACGAGTTTAAAAATCAACTCTATTTCTATCAATCTAAATATATTATAATAAACCCAGAAAGGTAATACTATTATGGCAAAAAAGGATGCGGTGGCAGAAAAGAAAAATGCAAACGACGGAAAAAGCGAGGCGTTAAAACTCGCAATCGCACAAATTACCAAGCAATTTGGCGATGGCTCAATCATGAAGCTAGGCGATACGCCCAAAATGGATATTGCCCTACTTCCTTCTGGCTCATTATCGCTAGATTTAGCGTTAGGAGGCGGCTGGCCAAAGGGAAGAATAATCGAAATCTACGGCCCAGAATCTTCTGGTAAAACCACTTTAGCTCTACACGCAATTGCCGAAATCCAAAAGCAAGGTGGCCAAGCAGCCTTTATCGACGCAGAACATGCCCTAGACCCAGCCTATGCTAAAAAAATCGGCGTAAACACGGCAGATCTTCTAATAAGCCAACCAGATAATGGCGAACAAGCCCTAGAAATCTGCGAAACCCTAGTTCGCTCAAATGCCGTAGACCTTATCGTGGTTGACTCCGTAGCAGCCTTAGTACCTCAAGCCGAAATAGACGGCGACATGGGCGATGCTCAAATGGGTTTGCAAGCAAGACTAATGAGCCAAGCCATGAGAAAACTCACCGGCATCATCTCAAAATCAAGAGCCACAGTCATCTTTATTAATCAGATTAGAATGAAAATCGGAGTCATGTTCGGCAACCCCGAAACCACAACCGGCGGCAACGCTCTTAAATTCTATGCATCCGTACGCGTAGATATTAGAAGAATCGGGCAAATCAAAGACGGCGACAACATCTCCGGTAACCGCACAAAAGTCAAAGTCGTTAAGAATAAGATTGCAGCTCCATTCCGTACCGCAGAGTTTGACATCATGTATAACGAAGGCGTCTCAAAACCAGGTGACGTATTAGACCTCGGCGTACAATATGGTATTCTGGAAAAATCTGGAGCCTTTATCAAATATAACGGCGAAACACTCGGCCAAGGCCGTGAAGCCGTTAAAAAGCTCTTCCGCGAAAAGCCAGAATTAATGTCCGAAATAGAAGAAAAAGTTCGCGAAAAAGCCGCCGCCGAAGAATAATTAGTGATGGAAATCTACAGCCTAAAAGACCAAATACCAGATGATAATTTGACAAAAACTAAAAAGCGTGGTATAATTAAAGCATCTAGTCCTGATAATACTAATTCTTTGAAAATCACTAATATCAAACAGGGGTCCAAAAATCCTAATCGCGCCAATATTTTTATCAATAATAAATATACTTTCTCGCTTGATATTTCGCAAATCGTAGACTTTAAAATCAAAATCGGAAACATTATTACGCCCGAACAACTTTCCTATTATAAAAAAGCATCAGAACTTGGCAAGCTTTATCAAAGAACCTTAGAATGGGTGCTTATGAGGCCCCATTCGATTAAAGAAACACGCGACTATTTATATCGTAAACTACGACAAAAGAAAGCCGTAAAAACTAAAAGTGGGCACGAATTTAAAAAAATATCAAATTTAGAGGAAGAAGATCTTCCAAGTATCACCGAAGAAATAATCAATCGCTTAATCTCCAAAAAATATCTAGATGATTTTAAATTTGCGAGCTACTTCGTAGAGAACCGGTTTATTAAAAAAGGTATTTCAAAAAAACGCCTAAAGTTAGAACTAACAAAAAAGGGAATTAAAAGCGACATTATAAATCAAGTTATAAACAGCCGAAACGATGAAGAAGAAATCCAAAAGATAATCCAGAAGAAACGTACAAAGTACGATGATGAAAAACTAATTGCCTATCTTTGCCGTCAAGGATTTGACTATCAACTAGTTAAAGACCTAGTCAGCGGCACAACGAATTAACCATTCATCAAGGGAAGATGCATCATCTACAGAATAATCTCCTATTTTAATGCGCCGAAGTTCAGTTAAATAGGCACCAGTACCAAGCTTCTTCCCAATATCCTCAGCTAAGGTTCTAATATAAGTACCAGAACTAACATGTGTACGAATTTTAAGAAGCGGATAATTGTATTCCAGGATTTCTATACTATATATTTCTACCTGACGAGCAGGTATTTTAAAATCCGCACCTTTTCTTGCTAGCTTGTAGGCTCTTTCGCCATTAATCTTGATAGCCGAATATCTAGGCGGAGTCTGTTTTATAATACCGTTAAAGGAATCGAGAACGGTTTTAATATGCTCTATTTTGGGAGGCTGTAGTGGCTCGGAATTATCCGCCAAATACTCTATTATCTCACCCTCCAGATCCCCAGTAGTAGATGTGAAGCCAAGTTCTAAAGTAGCCTCGTAAATTTTATCTAGTTTTAAAAACTCGTTAGATCTTTTAGTAGCCCACCCAGAAAGCAAAATTAAGAGTCCGGTCGCAAATGGATCCAAAGTGCCAGTGTGGCCAACTTTAATCTTATGACCACACCTTGCTTTTAAACCACCACGCACCTTTGCAACTACCCCAAAACTTGAAATTCCCGCCGGTTTATCAATTAGTATAATTTGCTCCTCAAGACACATATACTATATTATAACAAACGATAGCCGAGGTTACTTGATTTATATCCTATACCCACAATTCACGCACTCTACAATTATGGATGCGGACATCCTCGTCCACTGTTACATACTCCATCAGATCTAAATCCAAATGACTCGCCATTAATCGTTCGCGAACCCGTCACCATCCTACCGCTAGAATCAAAGTAGAACCACTCTATTTTTCCTTGATACTCTATCTCTCTCCATTCGTCTTTCATCATTCTACCGTCACCGTCAAAATAGTACCAATCGGTGCGACCATGGTAATCCAATTGCCTCCAGCCTTCGCTTACCGCCCCATTCGAGTCCAAATGAGACCAGAAAATATTATTATTCTTAAAGTCAAACTTCACCCATTCACCCTTACCCGAACTTTCAGTGGTTATACTTATTTTCGTACTAGTCGAGGTCTTACCATAATCACTCAAAGAATAAGTATTATTATTAAACGTTACGATAATAGCATCGCTCGTATGACCAGTCATATAAAACTTCGTCCCCAAATTCTTATGCGCATAAGCCATGCCACCCCACTGCCTATTGCTCGACGAAAAATCCCTAGACGGAATTATAGCCGTTTTTGGCTTTATTACCTTCAAGAAATCAACTGATGTAGAAGTCGGTAGTCCGTGATGCCCCATTTGCAAAATGTCAACTACTCCAACTTTCTTTGCCACCTTGTCTTCATCGAGCTTTTCCATATCACCGGCAAGTAATGTTTTTTTACTTCCAACCTTGGCAAGGACTACGAGAGAATTTACATTCTCATCCTCGCAAACACCATTCACTTTTTCTGAAGCAGTCGCTTCTTCGGCATTGAGTATTGTAAGGCTAAAATCACCTAAACTAAGTTCAGTCACTTTATTAGTTACATTGATAAGCTTAGCTCCCGCACTACGCATTGCGTTGATGGCCCGATTATAAAAGTCGCGATTATGCCAACTGTTTTGTCCAGTATATGTATCTTCTTTGGCGCCAACATAAGGACGATAGTAATACTGTGTTTTTGAATTAACAAATCCCTCTTTAGCAATCTTAGCCATACCGCCAATATGATCAGAGTGAGAATGTGACGCAACGATAAAATCTAGCGTCGTAACGCCTACTTTTTTAAGGTAGGTTACCACGTGCGATACAGTATCGGCAGAATTGCTAACACAAGTCGCATCACTCATACAGGTCGTCACATCAGAAGAATTTGCCGGATAGAGTGGATTTGCAGCATCGACCAAGCCATAGTGGCCATTACTTTCAATCAGAAAAGCATTACTATTACCAGTACTAATAAAATGAATCTTTCCACTCTGACCCTTCCATTGAGCGTACAAGTTAATGATTCCGCCAGCCGTATTGGTAAGGTTATTTACGGATTGCTTGTTGGCATAAGCCGTACCACTACCATCGGCTTTAGTATTCCAACCAGAAAAAGTATAACCAGTTTTTACAAAAGTATTCGCTGTAAGATTCTTAGCCGTTCCATAAACCATGGCAAGATTAGACATAGAACCACTAGTGCTACCATTACCATTAAACTTTATCGTGTAATTATTCTTCCAGACTGCATATATGGTTGTATTTTTAGACAAAGCAACACTATCGCCAGGATTATATTTGGCGGCACTAGCACTGGTCGTGGTCGCCCAGCCCTTAAAGGTATAATTTGTACGAGTCGGTTTAGTAGATGGAACCGTAACAGAACACGACGAAGCCGTAGTAGTGCAAGACTGTGCACTAGGAGCTCCAGTACCACCATTTGCATTAAAGGAAAGCTTAAACGTACTAACGGTTTGTTCTTTTTTCCAGACGGCATAAATGGTCTTATCACTATTTAACACTATCGTTTCACCTGCCTCATATTCACTTGTGGTAGCGTCCGCCGCATCTCCCCATCCTAGGAACGTATATCCAGAGCGACTTGGGACGGTGGAAGTACTCACAATAGAGCAAGTTGTTACGGTCCCTTTTGCAACGCAAGACTGTGCACTAGGAGCTCCAGTACCACCATTTGCATCAAAGGACAGCGTACGAGTAACCGTGTTCTGACTCCAAACCGCATAAATTGTCTTATTGGCTCTTAGCTCAACTGTACCACCAGGCTGATACTTAGGAGTGGTAGCGGTACTGGTATCCGCCCAGCCTTTAAACGTGTGGCCGCTTCTGGTTGGCATAGTAGAAGGAACCGTAACCGAACACGATTCAGCAGATTCAGTTACCGTGCATTCTTGCGCCCTTAAAGCCCCAGAACCATTATTAGAGTTAAATGATAATGTGAATACATCAGGAATCACCACGTTAGCCACTGCAAAATAGTTTACGGTAACTCCAGAATACACACCATCAGGTAAATCAGCACCAACATACGCACCATAATAAACATCTGTAGTATCATAAGCTTCGGTCCTTGAGTCTATAGACTTTAGAATTAAAGCATCGTCCTGATTTTTTGGCATAGCATTCCACACTTCGGAATTTTGATTTTCTGGAGAATTAACAGAAATTCCCCAAGTGTTCGGCTCTAGGGCCGAATTACTAGAAGTAATATTAGTTATTTTATTCTCTTCACTTTCTTCCGAAATCACATCAACACTTGTCGCATAAACACCCATAGTATAGCCGTTGTCTGTTCCATCGATAACCGTAACCTCATCTTTAACAAAACCAAAAACCGCTTCGTCTCCCGTACGAGTAATATTAAGATCAACATTGCCCGCGCTAATAGCAATAGAGCCCGGCAACGCATTTGTAGGTTCGGTTCTAGAAACATCGCTATTTAGTATCCCATGAGTCAAAAATGCAGCTATAAGCACAAAAAAACCAGCAAAAATCTTTTGTTTTTTTGCGCCAATGCTAAAACTTTTATTCCTAGCAAAAACCTTGTGATTATTTTTTAGCTTTCTAGCAATTATCGTTAGCACGATTATCAATACAATGATAATGCTGCCTATAAATAGCGGGGTAAGTTGAAGGGATTTTTCTCGTGAATATTCTCCCGTATTTGGCACCGGAAGGCTGGTTTCGTTATTGGCCTGAGGTTCACCAGAAGGTTCGCCCGGAACTACCGGATCATCGGGAACCACAGGCACATCGGGAACTACCGGATCGTCGGGAACTACAGGGACGTCAGGATCTTCACCAGTAGTTCTAAGAGTTATGTTTATTAAACCCATGTTTTTCCTTTTTATTTTGTATAACCTTTATGGTTTAATAATAAACCATATAAAAAAGCTTGTCAACAGAAAAACGCCACAGTATATTCAAAACCACCAAAAAAACTATTTATCAGAATCCATTGATTTATCACTATCCATCGGAGCAAAATCCTGGTTCCTAAATGGATTTACAAAATTCGGCACAAACTCCTCTTTAGCAGCCAACTTCTTTATAACTTTTTCCTCATTTTTTACAATTATTTTGTAATCAGTGACTTCAATTATTTCTTGTCGTGGAATTGTGAGCTCGGGATCGATAAAACTTTTTATCGCTGGACGTTTTACGATTAACTGTTGAGTGACAAAATCATCGGGCGTTAACGTAAAATCAATCACCTTACCAAGGTTTGAGCCTTTTTTTGTCTCAACTTTTAATCCAATCAAATTAAAATTCAACCCTAAAACTTCCGAAATTCTAACAACCTCGCCGTCGGCCATCAACTCATCAGCCGTATCAATGACCATTCCGTATTTAGAATACTCGCGAATAGACCGGGTATCCAAAATATTTTGACGTCGGTCTACCCCGGGCCCCTCAAGTCTAAAGGCGATGATCTGCAGATTATCGGGGTCGATAATCGAAGATATAATCCGGCCAATCGGACCACTCGCCTGAACGCTAAGCACAGAAGTACCAATAAGACGCGAGTTATACACTAACATATTCCTATTATAACATAGCTTCACCTAGTCACTCGTAATATGCTAAAATAAATAAGTACGAGCGTGATGGAGAGTTACTTCAAAACGCACAAAAAAATATTAACAATAATGTAAGGAGATTTATGCAAAGCAAATCAACCAATAAAAACATGATTATCGGAATCACCGTAGCCGCGATAGCAGTAATCGCAATCATAATTGGCGTGGTAATTGCGATGACTAACGCCAATAAAAATTCATTCAGCGATGCCGAACTAGAAGAAGAAGTAGAGACTTCACAAGTTGAAGAGAATACAGAAAACGCAGATTTCTCAAATATCGACGTATCAGTCGCATATGGGGATTACGACACTATGTACGCTCAAGCAAAAGCTATCCAAAATGGCGAAATGTTAGGAAAGATTATTAGCATTGACGGCATTGTCTCCCACCCTATGAGCAAATATTCTATCGTTGAAAAAGACGAGAACGGTTCGAGCATTGGCACCGAATTTATTATCGAAGGCGTCGAAGAAGACAGCTACCCACAAGATGGCGATCATGTAGTAATAACAGGTGAAGTCGTCGAGAAAGAACCTCTCTATTTTGTAATCAAGACTGCGCCAGGCTACGTTGAAATGATTGAAACTGCTTCCGAAATCGAGGAATAATCTAGAAGCATTGACCCCAATGGGGAAGCATGATATAATGTAGTGCATGATAACAAAAGAGAATAAAGATAAGGCTATTGCCAAGGTTGCCCGCAGTAAGGCAGATGTTGGTTCTCCTGAAGTACAAGTTTCAATCTTGACTGAACGGATCAAAGAAGTTACCGAGCACGTCAAGAATAACAAACATGACTTTATGGCCAAAAGAGGTTTAAATCAAATGGTAGGCAAACGCAAGCGTTTGCTCAAATACCTAAAAGATACTGATTTTGCGCTATATAAGAAAACCATCAGCAAACTCGGACTCAGAAAATAGCATACAAAAGAAAGGCCCGCTCACTGAGCGGGCCTTTTCGTGGTGGGGGTGAGGACTAGTTAAGAACTTGCTCCACAGAGTCACACTTCTCCTCCATCTCGCAGATGGAGAATTCTTCGCCATCCCCCACAAGCTCAGCGTACTCCTCGAATGGAATCGAGAACGTAACGCTGGGACTAGGCGACGCCGTGAAGGTTATCTCCCAACCAATGTAACCACGAAGAACCTCACCTCCCTCACCAAACTTAAAGGACAGTTCAGGATTCGATCGCTTTCGATCGTCTCCGGTAAGCTTCAGCGGAATTGAGAGCACTACTCTCTCTTTCTCTTCATCATTCATGTCAAGAATGGGACAAAGGTCCCATCTTGATCTATTTCTCTCGGCCTTTATCATTATCCATCCTTTTCCCGAGGCCTAAGCTTACGACTATATTATATCACGGATTGCAATTTATGTCAATTTAAGATATAATCAAATACAGCAAATTAACACCTGGGAAGACGGCAGATGCTGTTAGCCTAAAAGCGTAAAAACATTTTAATAGTTTTAGTCTACGACACCTGAAGTTTTCCCAAGAAAGGATTTTTCATGGAAATAATAAACCCTAATGGGAAAAAGACCATCAAACTGTCAACAAAGTGGTTAGGGCGAGAATTAACTCTAGAAGTCAATAGGGTAGGGTTTCGCTCAACATCCTCAGTTCTTGTTACCTACGGAGATACCGTAGTATTAGGTTCTGTAGTTGTTGGAACCAAACCCGTGGTCCAAGATTTTTTTCCACTCTCCATTGACTACGAAGAAAAATGGTATGCCGCAGGCAAAATCAGTGGCTCAAGATTCATTAAAAGAGAAGGCAAACCATCCGACGAGGCAGTACTCGTAGGTCGCTTAATCGATCGGCCGATTCGTCCACTTTTTCCTAAAGGATACCGCCAAGAAGTGCAAGTAGTCTGTACTGTCCTCTCAATGGATCCTAACTTCCGCCCAGATTGTGTCGCAATGATTGCGGCCTCCAGTGCTCTCATGAATGCAGGAGTACCTTTTGATGGGCCAGTGGCTGGAATCCGCATCGGCAGGATTGGTGGAGAATTTAAAGGCTTCCTTAGTCCCGAAGAAAGAGAAGCTTCGCCAATGGATCTAGTTGTAGCCTGCAAAGACGGCAAAATCATGATGGTAGAAGCTGGCATGAAAGAAGTACCAGAAGAAACAATCATTGAAGCCATGCATTGGGCCGTAGAAAAAGTCCAACCAGTTCTCGACTTGCAAAGGGAATTATCTAAACAAGTAGCAGCACCAAAACAAGAATATGAACTAGTCTTACCAGATGAAGAAATTCTAAAGGAAGTAGAAAACTGGACTAATGGCAAATTTGGTTCTAAGGTTCGCGGTAACGTCATGGAACGCGCGCAAATCCTGGACGAAATTAAGTACGCCATGCACGACGAATTTGCCTTAGAAAAAGGCCAAGGCGAAACCGACAACGAAAAAGTCGAATGGTACGACGAAAACCTCCGCGACGTTTACGATCAAGCCTTTGAAATGGCGCTTTTTAAAGAAGTACGGAGGGGAATCGTAGAAGACAAAGAACGTCCAGACGGCCGCAAACTAAACGAAGTCAGACCACTTAGCTCTCAGGTAGGTATTTTACCACGCACCCACGGCTCATCACTCTTTACCAGAGGCGTAACTCAGGCAATGAACATTGTGACACTAGCCCCTCTTAGCTATTCACAGGAAGTAGATACAATGGAAGTTTCCGAGGGTAAAAGGCGCTATATGCATCATTACAACGCCCCATCTTACACCGTTGGCGAACCTGGCCGCATGGGTTCTCCAGGTAGACGCGAAATCGGCCACGGATATCTAGCCGAACGCGCTTTGATCCCAGTTTTGCCAAGCGAAGAAGATTTCCCATATGCAATTCGTTCTGTCACCGAAATTATGTCTCAAAATGGCTCTACATCCATGGCTGCAACCTGTTCTAGCTGCATGGCCCTAATGGACGCCGGCGTACCATTAAAACGCCCAGTTTCAGGAGTCGCAATGGGGCTAATCGTAGACGTACCAAAAGGCCAACCAATCGAAACTTCCGACATCGATAAAGCCTACGTATTAACCGACCTCATGGACGCCGAAGATTTCGCTGGTGATATGGACTTTAAGGTAACCGGCACCACCGAAGGCGTAACAGCCTTACAGATGGACATGAAAGTCCATGGTTTGCCCGTAGAAATCATGGAAAAGGCTCTGAAACAAAGCCATGAAGGTAGAATGTTTATTTTGAGTCACATTTTAGAAGTAATCCCAGAACCCAGAAAGAGCATCTCAAAATATGCTCCACAAATTGAAAAAATCATCATCAATCCAGATAAAATTGGCGCCGTGATTGGTAAAGGTGGCGAAATGATTAATAAAATCACCACGGAAACAGGGGCAGAAGTTGACATCGAAGATTCTGGCCTAGTTACAATCTCAGGGAACGACCCAGAAAAAATCGCAAAAGCCCTAGAATGGGTAAAGTCCTTAACCGAAGAACCGGAAGTAGGCAAAATCTACGAGGGAACCGTAGTATCAATCAAGGACTTTGGAGCCTTTGTTAATATCCTCCCAGGAATTGACGGCATGCTTCATATCTCGCAAATTAGTGATAAAAGACTAAAAAAGGTCGAAGAAGTTCTTCATATGGGAGACAAAGTGAGAGTTCGCCTTATTGCTATCGATCATGGAAAACTATCCCTCACAATGAAGGGCCTAGATTAAACTAAAGTTTACAAAAAATACTCCAATTTGCAAATTGGAGTATTTTTTTGTCTAATTATTGCATTTTTACCATTAGTATGATATAATATAGATGTAAGTTCATCATGTCATAATATAGAGAAAGGTTTTATTGGCTATGAAAATCAGGAAACTTATAATAAATCTTTTATTGATTCTAGGATTAATCACCCCTGGCGTACTGCCACTGTTCTGTAACCAACCGTCAAAAGCCTTAAACAGCAAAATTGCTAACCTTCCGTCTTCAAAAATGACAAGCCTTAATCTGTCCCTAGTATATGTTGGCACAGAAATAGACAACACGATCGACTCATCTCAGAGCCTTGCAGTAACGGATAAATACTTCGTCGTAACACAAGCGCATTCCAAAAACAATAATACGGGCTGGATTGTAGCTACAAGCCGCAAGAATCCTAGTTCCACCCCGGCCTGGAAAACAAAGCACAATATTGGCCACGGCAACGGAACCGCTTGGAACAGCAAAAAAAATCAAATTGTTGTTGTAGACGGAGCCACTAAACATCTATTTAATGCTGATAATGGTAAATATGTTGGCAAAATAACGGAAGGCCAGTCTGCGACAGGCATCGCCTATGATGCCAAAGATGATTGGTATATTCAAACTAGCGGTAGCGGCAAATCCTCAGGCAGAATTTTAAACAGTAACTTTAAACTATTAAAATCATTCGATGCTGGACACAGACTAATAAATCAAGATGTCGCATTTTCGAACGGCTATCTTTACAGGCTTGCCTGGGCGCCATGCAACAGTCTAAGTTCCCAAGAAAACATCGATTTCTGTAACAAAAACATCGGCAACAAAGCAAATGTCATTTATCAATTCGATCTAAGCGGCAATTTTATAAATGCTTTTTACATTAAACCCGGATATAGCGAAATAGAGGGCATGGATTTCGATGCAAATGGTACTCCATACATATTGTTTAATAGCGCACCAGATGGGAAACATTATTCCGTTTATAAAGTAACTAATTATAATGCTAAAACCGATGCAAACAATCGTGCCAAAGCTAAAGCTGCCGCCGAGGCCAAGGCTAAGGCCGAAGCAGAAGCTAAAGCCAAAGCTAAGGCCGAAGCAGAAGCTAAAGCCAAAGCCGAAGCTAAGGCCAAGGCCGCCGCCGAGGCCAAAGCTAAGGCTGCCGCCGAGGCTAAAGCTAAAGCTGCCGCCGAGGCCAAGGCTAAGGCCGAAGCAGAAGCTAAGACTAAAGCTAAAGCTGCCGCCGAGGCCAAGGCTAAAGCCGAAGCAGAGGCCAAGGCTAAGGCCGAAGCAGAGGCCAAGGCTAAGGCCGAAGCAGAAGCCAAGGCTAAGGCCGAAGCAGAAGCTAAAGCCAAGACAAATGTCAAAACCACCACTAAGTCAACTGAGCAACAAAAAGTTTCAACAACCCCAAACTCTTCAGCATCAGTAGAATCGGCCACACCTGCACAACCAAACAGCTCGCTCCCGGTCACAATAGTAGAAACCAGTAAGGGTGATGACAGGATAATTGCATTTAACGACAATCAAGATTCTATAGTAACAAATACAAATAGCCAATCAACTAAGCTGGCCAAATCCGAATCAGAAGACAATAAGTCATTCATTAACAATATCATCGTCACTCTATCTGTCGCAATCGGACTATTCGTCATAGTTTATTACCTTAGCGTTATCGTAAAATACTGGTAAATAGACTGTTTTCTTAGCTAGAATAAAATAAAAAATATTGTATAATATAAGAATATGGAGAAGATTCGGAATTTTTGTATTATTGCTCATATCGATCACGGCAAATCCACAATTGCAGATCGCATGATGGAGTTAACAGGGACAGTTTCTAAACGCGAAATGAAATCGCAACTTCTTGATTCTATGGAATTAGAACGAGAAAAGGGAATTACAATCAAGTTAACACCCGTAACGATGCATTGGAAAAACCACACTTTAAATCTTATTGATACCCCAGGCCACGTAGATTTCTCATACGAAGTTTCAAGATCTTTGCAGGCCGTAGAATCAGCAGTGTTGGTAGTTGATGCCACTCAAGGAATTCAGGCTCAGACTTTAGCTAACGTATATCTAGCCCTAGAACAGGATCTTACAATCATACCAGTCATCAATAAAGTCGATCTACCAGCAGCTGACGTAGACAAAGTTTCGGCGCAAATCATAAATCTACTCGGATGTAAACGCGAAGAAATCATCCTAGCATCAGGTAAAACCGGGCTCGGAGTTGACAAAATCCTAGACGCCGTAGTGGAAAATGGTCCAAGCCCAGTTAATGTCACTCCAAAGCCCAGTCAAACCAAAGCCCTGATTTTTGATTCATATTTCGACGACTACCGTGGAGTAGTTTTATACGTCAGGATTTTTGAAGGTGAGATACCAAAGAATTCCGAAATCTTAATGATGGCAGCAGAAACTAAAGGCCTAGCACTAGAGGTTGGCATTTTGACCCCAAAAATGTCACCAAGTAACGCTCTAAAAACCGGCGAAATTGGATACATCGTCACTAATCTTAAAACCACCCGCGAAGCAAAAGTTGGTGATACCGTAACCTTAGCCAAAGACATCTCTATCGACGGAAAAACTCATCAAATTATAGACGTAAATGGCAAAGAAGTAACACCTCTACCAGGCTACAAAAACGTCCTTCCGTTCGTTTATGCCGGGTTTTTTCCAGTCTCAAATGATCAATACAAAGATTTAAAGGAAGCCGTAGAAAAGCTTAGTTTGTCCGATTCGGCGCTAAGATTTGAACCGGAAAATTCACCAGTTTTGGGATTCGGGCTTAGAATTGGCTTTTTGGGGCTACTCCATATGGACATTATCCGCGAAAGACTAGAACGAGAATTTAATCTTGATTTAATCGTCACTAACCCTAGCACAAATTACGAAGTACTGATTAGTAGCGGGGAATTACTAGAAATCAAATCAGCCGCCGACCTGCCCGATATTAGCGAAGTTCAAGAAATCCGAGAACCATGGGTAAAGGGCGAGATTATTTTACCAAAAGAGATGATTGGTAATGTCTTAAATCTAATTAATGAAAAACGCGGCCACCAAACAAATCTAAGTTATATCGAATCCAGAGCAATTATAGATTTTGAAGCACCGATGGCTAATCTTCTTACTGATTTTTACGATCAACTAAAATCGGTTACTAGTGGTTACGCATCTTTTAACTACGAACTTAATGGCTACAAGGCAGAAGATTTAGTTAGAATTGATTTTTTGGTAGGTGGCCACAAAATCGACGCTTTGTCTGTTATGGCGCATAGAACCGAAGCTGACGAAATTGGCCGAGAAGTCACAAAAAAATTAAAGTCTGTAATTCCGCGTCAAAATTACGAAGTTGCCTTGCAGGCCGCAATTGGAGCACGTATTATCGCAAGAGAAACTATCGGCGCATACCGCAAAGACGTAACCGTCAAGATTCACACCGGAGACAGAGACAGAAAAGCTAAACTACTCGAAAAACAAAAGCGTGGCAAAGCGCGTATGAAACGTTTTGGAAAGATAGATATACCATCAGAAGCTTTTACCGTAATGCTAAAAAGAGATTAAAAAGCGCCCATCGCTGGGCGCTTTTGGCCTAATGGCCTAGTTGGCAGCACGAGCCACAGACCAGAGAGAAGATTCGTCTCCGCCCTCTCTTGACTGAGCGCAGCCTCAATCTCCTGCCTAAAACTCTCCGGGCAATCATGTGCGCAGCACAGAAGGCTAGGAAACCCACTCTTTAAAAGCCACACCTCCTCAACTTCGCGTCCAACATAAATCTTTAAAAAAGCAACAAAATAAGGCCCCTCGGCCTTTTGGTGGGCAAAGAGGGACTTGAACCCTCACGACCTTACGGCCAGCAGATTTTGAGTCTACCGCGTCTACCAATTCCGCCATTCGCCCAACGCTACCATTTTACCATCAAGATAACCTTTTTGCAAGGTCAGATAAAAAATGTTTAACTCCGCGGTCTATCTAGAATTATTAGGCCTGAAGCGTCCGTTAACGGGCGCTTTTTCTTTACATTTAAAGCCACATCATAATATGGTATAATTAATCTATGGATTCTAAAAACGGTGGGCGGTCTTCAAGTGACCTTCAGCGACAAACCGCAGCAGCAATCGCCAGAAAAAGAGTTTTGGCAGCCTATGCCAAGTCCGCTAATGAGGCTAGAAAAGAAGCCAGCAAAAATAAAGCTCATCTTAAAAACGAGCTTAGCAGGCTTAATTCTGAATCCTGGAAAAAATACCATTCGGCCTGGCAAAATTATTACCAAAAATACTACAATGATTATTATTCTAGAGCTGCACAAAACTACATTGCAAGAGAACGCCTAAAGGATGAAAGGGAAAGGGCCGAAGAAGAAGAAATACTTACTAAAATCGCTAAGTCCAGCATTAAGACAAATAAAACCAACGGCTTAACTCTTGGAACAGACAATGACATAACGAGTCAGGATTCTACGATTAAGGATAATTTGCGTCAAAAAATACGTAAAAAAGCAACCGAAAACGCCAAGTTTTCCCATCGTCACAGACATCTCATTCCGATTATAGCCGGAATAGTAGTAGTTTTGATAATTCTATTCTTGCAATATAACCGATTAATTTTTGCCCCCATCATGGCTTACGTCTCTCCTGGTAATTCGCCAGCTTCCGAGATTGAAGCCATCGATCCAACCATCACTCAGACCATTTCACCAGAACCACGCCTCATCATCCCAAAACTTAATATTGATGTCCCCGTTCATTTTGGAGTCCAGCTTTCTGATGTTATGGCTAGCATGAATAATGGAGTAGCGCATTATCGCATTGCTGGCGCCAGTGCCTATCCAGGCGAAATAGGCAACCTGGTAATAACCGGCCATTCCGCAGGAGACATTTACAGTTCTAATCCCTATAAATATATTTTTTCTGGGTTAGAAAGACTAAACGATGGTGACCTAATCTATATTAATTACAACTCGGTGCGCTACACCTACAGAGTTACAAAGAAAGAAGTAGTTGAGCCCACTAACGTAGCGGCCTTAGTCGTAAATACCGACAAGCCAATACTAACCTTAGTTACCTGTACGCCTCTTGGCACATCCCGCTACCGCTTACTAGTTACTGCCGAGCAGATCTCGCCAAATCCCGATACTGCCGAATCCTCCAAAAATCCAGTTACAGTAGATCAAAACCTAGACCAAGAAATGCCATCCAATGAACCATCATTCTTCGAAGGAATCTGGAACTGGCTCACCGGCAATTAATGACTTACTGCTAATTAGTATTATTTTTTAATCAACCACTCACGAATTAGTTTTCCGTCGCGAAGATAATACATCCACTTGTTTTCGGTAATAGTAATAGGGAAGCTTCCCGTTACATTTTTGGCGAGCTCTCGCTTGTTTAGCCCATCAAAATCGTATACTAATAGATTACCACTAGTTATCGAATAAATCATATCATCATCTATCCATCCAAAATCTAAGCTCTCCGTGTCCCATTCTTTTACAGCTAAAGCCTCCATATCAAGGGTAGCTATTTTAGAGCCATTAGTTAAAACTATAAACTCCCCGTTATGGCCAACCTTAACATTAACAGGGTTAAATCCAAGAGCAAACTCATTCATCTTAACAAAATCATTTTCACTATATAACGCAACATCATTTTCCCAAACAGTAGTAATGTATCTATCATCATAAAACTTACTGAGTGTTACCTTAGCCGGATTATCTAGTGATTCCAATTCTTTAGTTTTGCCGTTGCCCATATCTAAAAGATAGAGCGCATATCTTTTTTGGCTTTGAACCCCCCTCTCACCCTCGCCGTTCATAGCGTGTTCATTCGCTTCCAAATCATCATTTTCCTTTAATTCCTCAGATGTTTCCGCTTCATCGTTTTTTCGCTCAGCTACAAAAATTACTTCATTTTCAAAATGGTCTAAGGACATAACACCTTCTGCTAGTATTGCGGAGACTTGTTCGCTAGAAATATCTATCTTTCGTAAATTCTGCCCCTGCAGGCCAATCAAGATATTAGCAGAATTATTCATAATCTGAATGTCATCAAAAACCATATCAAATTTTTTTGATAGATTAATGCTATCTTTTACATTGTCAATATCAAGCATTACCCATTCAATCTTTTCCAAGTTTTTTATCTTAAACAGCACATGAGCATTGTCTTTCGCCCAATCAGCAGACAATATTTGCCAAGCTACACTATCGTCATTATCAGAATTCATATTCTCAAACACCTTACCAACGTCAATCTTGCGTGGTTTAATTTTTTCGTTATTTAGCGGCAAAATTTCCCATTCCAGAGTTGAATTGGCGAGAAGCAATATATTTCTATCCGGAGAAATTGTAGCAAAAGAGGCGCTACCAACCTCAGACACAGCCTCCACCTCGCGCTCGTTCAAAAATAGGCGCGGATAATGCAGGCGATAAAGTAACCCTTCGCGTACCATGATTTTCTTTGACCACGTATCGTAACCGTCCTTAGATAATGTCACTGAATGTTCGCCACTTGACAAGGTTTTAGAGGTATTAGTACGCTGAAACCAAGCAGAATCGCCATCTATATATACATCGGCACCGGTTGGAATCGAAGAAACCTGAAGTAGTCCCTGGCGCTCCACTTTAAAATCTGCACCTAGCCAATAGCCAGACACAATCAAAACAAGTATTAACACAGTAAAAATAACCGCGATTACCATAACTATCTCTGATGCTATTATTTTGAGGTGTTGAACACGTTTAGTTTTTTCTTGATCCATAGTAGCCATTCTTCAAACCCGCAAATAAATACTTGCAGATTATTTTACAATTATTATACCATAATAATTGTAAAAATTAGCTCTTGCATTTTTAGCATAAAAAGGTTATGATGGAATAAGATATAAAAGAGGTACAATATGCAAAAATCCGATAGTCAACAAGCCCCGAATGCACACCGAAAAGTGCAGGCTTCGACTACCCTAAATAGGAGATACGTTAAACGCCCCACAAGGGTTAACGATATGACTGTACCAGTAAAAATGACACCGAGGATTACCCATTTTCATTATCCCGCTACCAAAGCTACTACTACTAACAAAGCCAGTATGGCTCAATCCATCACTACTATGGCCCAGCAAATAGATCAAGCGCCAATGCAACATCCGCTTCAGGCTTCCGCAAATGCCAAAATGCAAGCAAGAAATAAAGCAGCCGCAACAGCCACTCAACCATCTGCCAAAGAGCTTAAGGATCGAGCCATCAAAAAAGCCCTGGCCGCAGCCGAAACTAGCGATTTTCAGCAAAAGCCTACTCATGCAAAAAACAAACGCATGGACAAAATGCATTTTGGTTTTGGGCGCGTAATGCTAGCTCTAGCTTGCACTACGGCAGCAGTTTTCGCCATTGTCTATTTTGTAAATCTTAATATGCCAGATATATCGCTAAGAGTAGCCGCCATGCAAACGGGCATCAATGCCTCCTATCCAGGATACGTGCCACGCGGCTATAATATTTCCAGCATTACATCAGAAGAGAAAAAAATAATTCTAGATTTTACAAGCGGCGACCCGGCCGGGGCGTTTACCCTGATTGAAGAAAAATCATCATGGGATTCAAGCGCACTTCTTTCTAATTACGTCCAACCAGAATGGAAGGAAAACTACACCGTCGTACGCGAACAGGGAATCACTATTTATATTAGTGGCAACAATGCCGCATGGGTAAATGGCGGCATCGTATATAAAATTAATACCACTCTCGGCGCCCTAACCAATAAACAAATTCGGTCAATTGCAGTTTCATTATAATAAACTCATAATCAAAAAAGGGTATATTCTTAGTTTTTATTTTTAGCCGACTAAATCGCGCTCGCTACTGCATTAAGCCTAGCAAGAGTAGTTTCTCTGCCCATCACTTCCATGGTCAAATTAAGTGCGGGGCTAAAAGGCGCAAAACTAATTGCAATCCTAATTAAACTAAAGAGTTCTGCTGGCTTTTTCCCAGTTTCCACCAAAAGCTCATTTAAGGCCTGTTGCAAAGAATCAGCATCCCAAGAATCAACTTTGGATAATTTTTGAACTGCAGATTTAATTAAATCTTCAATTTCGGCCTCAGACATTTTTTTAATAAACTTATTATTGATCAAAAAATCTAAGTCTATCTCTGGATCAGAAAAGAAATAGGTACTCATTTCACGAAGATCGGCAAGAGTTTTTAAGCGATCATAAATAATAGATAATACTTTAAGCTTATATTTTGGGCTATGTTCTTTAGCTACATCAGGCCAAAAACCTTCGGTTCTAGCAAGCAAAGATTCCGGCCCTTGCTCATCAAATATTTTTCTTATCCATTGACCATTCATCCAAAGCAGCTTCGTTTCGTCATATCTGGCCCCAGACGTTTGGATCCGATCAAGTGAAAATTTTTCTATTAGTTCATCCTTAGAATATATTTCTTTTTCGGTTCCATCATTCCAACCAAGGCACGCTAGATAATTAAGCATAGCCTCCGCTAAAATGCCATCACTGCGATATTCCGTTACAGATTTAGCGCCATCGCGCTTGCCCAGCTTTTTGTTGCCACTAGGAGCCAAAATATGTGGCAAAGACACTAGTTTTGGCCGGTTTAATCCCAAAGCCTCATAGATAGCTAAATAATTAGGAGTACTAGAAAGATATTCAACTCCACGCATCACATGAGTAACACCCATTTCCGCATCGTCAACAATATGCGCAAAATTATAAGTTGGGTAACCATCTTTTTTAATTAGAATAATATCATCCTGCACCTCTGGTCCAGCATGCATATCGCCCATTACTTCGTCATGCCACTCGTAATTTTTAGGTTCAGCTTTAAATCTAAGAGGAATACCTGGTTGCCACTCAGGAATCTCTTTAGGGCGAAAATTCCGATACAAAAAAGGAGTTTTATTAGTATTACATTTCTTGCGATATTCTTCTATCTGCTCTGGAGAAGTTGGGTCGGCATAAGCCCGGCCACTCTCTATTAGCTTACGAGCCCATTCATGATAAATCTCCATGCGTTCACTTTGAAAATATGGACCATGATTTCCGCCAACAATCGGGCCCTCGTCCCAATCAAGACCAAGCCACTTTAAAACATCCTCAATTAACTCGGTTGCACCTTCAACATAACGAACACGGTCAGTATCCTCAATTCTTAAAATCATTTTACCATCGTTCTGACGTGCTAACAAATATGGATAAATTGCCGAACGGACGTTTCCAATGTGAATATAGCCTGTTGGACTAGGCGCAAATCTTGTAACAATCATACCAAAATTATACCATAATAAAGAGTTATATCAAATCAATTCTAGCTATTGTTGGCCACCGGCCATATTCTCTTGCTCTTCATCTTCATCATCGTCGTCGTCACGATAGGCAAGAATGAAGAAAGTGAATCCCGTAAAAGCAGCTACAGTAGAAGCCATGACTAGACCAGTTATCGGAAGACCCTCGTTTACATCGGTAAATGTTTCGTAACGCTCGCCCTGCGGGTGAGCATAAGCCCCTCTATTGTCTCCACCACTAATCTCGGTTTTAGTAGTATTACCAGAAGTCGTAGTATATATCGTAGTTCCACTTGTGCCACTAGAACCAACGCCTCTTGTACCTGAACGGTAAGCAGCACCATTAGGAATATTATCGTCAGAGGGCCTAGCTGGGTTAGTTGGCGTAACTGGATTATTCGAAGCGATTCCACCAGAAACAACACTAACAACTACGGTACCAGTATATGTACCAGCACGCAAACTGGCATCACCCTTTGCGCCAAAGTAAATATTTTGGGTACCACTACTTTTTGGTGTTGTTGCTCCATCCATAATCACAATCGGATTCGATCTGCTAGAATACGGTATCATAGGATAATACAAGCTGTTATTGTTACCAGCCGCAGTCTCGCTATAAGTCTTACCATTAAGCGTATAAGAACTTTGCGTCACGCCGTCTAACGTATATTGCCCTAGAGAATACCCCCAATAATTAGCCGGAAAGGAAGATCTTGTAACACCTGCGCTTGCAGTCAAAGTTGGCAAAGTGGATGAACTGTGAGTTGTATTAGTTAAAGGAACGGTACTGCCAATAATATCTGCATACATAGAAGCAGTAAAACCTTCCGTATTATTAGTATTAACATTAATCGCAAAATCATTGCGCAAAAATTCATTAATATCACCAGCAGCACCCGAACTTGGCCGAGTGATAGACACCGAAATAGTTTCTTTAACATTTACCTGAAAATCAGCATCATATTCTTGAGGAGTAACAGCAAACACCGAACTCGCATCAGACACTGACAGCAGTGTTGAAGCAAAAAGCAAAACGCTCTTAAATATGACCTTCGGTGTTTGTTTAACCATAACTAGATTATAGCACAAACATTTTAAATTTTGTGCTAGAATTATAAAAAATGAACATAGTTTTATTAAGCTATAAAGCAATCATACGTTAACAGGGGGAATGGAGTAAAAATGGCACCAGAAAAACCAATCGAACTTGTGGAAAAGTCTAAAAACGAAAAAAAAGACGCCGCCACAAAAAAACCATCCAAAACTAAAAAGGATTGGCTAGTGTTTTTAATTATCGGAATCGTATCTTTTGCGGCGGGAATGGGTTGCATCACATATGCACTCCTAAAACCCCAGATTAAAAGCGAAGCCCTTAGCTATCCGATACTTCCTTCCTCTAAAGACTCTAGTGAAACTTATAGCGATTTAACCGGACAGGTTCTTTCTGAGGCCTCACTCAAAAACTCTCCCATTTACTGCATTCAGGTACCAAATGGCACCGATGGGGCTAGGCCCCAAGCTGGCCTAACCGAAGCCGGTGTTATCTTTGAAGCAATCGCCGAGGCCGGTATTACGCGCTTTGCTGCTATTTTTCAAAATCCATCATCAGCCGTTATTGGCCCAATCCGCTCACTTAGATTATATTATCTAGAATGGGACACACCGTTCGACTGCACCATCGTTCATGCCGGTGGCGCCGATGACGCATTGAGAGAAGTAGCCAGCGGTGGCTATTCTGATTTGTCAGAAAACTATAATTATATGTACCGAGGAACTTATGGCACTAGACTTTGGAATAATCTATTTACCACCCCGTCAGATCTTAAACGATTTAGCAATGATTCCGGTAAAACGTCCTCAAATGCTAAAGGATTCTCCCGCATGACGCCAACAGAGTCAAACAAAAACAGGATCGAAAGCCAAGCGACGGAAATATTAAATATTACCACCCCCACAAACAAAAATACCTCTGAGCTAACTCCCAAAGTAACAAATATTAGTTTTAACTTTGGTTCTTCAGCCATATTTAATGTCAACTATGAATATAACCAAGAAAACAATACTTACCGTCGCAATTACGGTATTGGCGCGCATCAAATATATACCTGCCCAGGAGAAGATCTTGGCGAACGCAATCCAGAGGATATCTGCGAACTAACCACCATGTCGCCATCCACAGTGATTGCGATAATCGTAAAAGAGCATAGAGCTTCGGATAATTATCACGAAGATATTACCACGATTGGTTCTGGCGATGCCTATATTTTTCAAAATGGCATAGCCATACCCGGTAAGTGGACAAAGTCCACGCGTGAAGATCAAATCAAATTTACCGACTCAGAAGGGAATGAAATAAAATTAGCCCCAGGACAAACCATAGTCTCCGCCATCCCAGAATATGGAAGCGTTGATTATTAGAAAAAGTGTGTTATAATGATAAAACAGCAAAACGGTTCCGTCGTCTAGTGGTCTAGGACGTCTGGTTCTCATCCAGAAAATCGCGGGTTCGACTCCCGCCGGAATCACCAAAAATAAAAAGAAGACGCTTGCGTCTTATTTTTATTTTTAAGATGACGCCTGGGAGATCTCCTCCCGCCGGAATCACCAATATAAAAATAGACCTTTAGGTCTTATTTTTTATAATATATGTTATACTTAAAATATGAGAAAAGCGCCTCTAGGAAACGCTTTTCTGGGTTGTTTCTAGTCGGGCTTACCGGCTAGATTTTTTTATTCGGCGATTACGCTTTGGAACTATGATGCATAGCAGATTAATCTGTATGGTCATTTCATCACTCCTTCCTGATAACCTAGATACCTAGAATACCGTTTAATGGCTACCTCACACAGCACGAATATTACTACTCTTGCAGCTGGACCACTAAACCCCGAAGTCAACCCGAGGAAACTATTATCACGAGTTAAAATGTTTTGCAACTATTTAGAAAAGCCTATGCTTTTATAATTTTATTGCCCCTGAGCATTCCGGGATTCGGGAAAAACGAACTAGACTATGCCTAAGTGCTAGCTAAGCAACGCAGTGTCCTTCCGTTGTACTTGTAGTTGAGCGTACTTGGGTAGACGTACGAGGAGTTGAGGCTCAGGTAGTAGGCGTTGTTGCTATAGAACGCCGTGGAGGACCAGTAGTAGCCGTAGCTACCTCGATCGTTAAGAGAAGCACCATTCACGTTGCCCGAGTAAAGAATGTTATTTGGAAAATGCCTCTCTCTTTTAGACATGATGGCTCCTGTTGGGTTAGTAGAGCTATTCATGGTTTGAGCCACACCATTATTCTGGTATCCGCCCAAACTATTACTAAGTAGTCCAAATTCCCCATAACCAGTACCGGTAGGTAGATGCCAACCAGCTGGGCATAAGTCACCTGCTGTATTACCGCTAGATCCACTATATGTCCCATTACCCGCTGTAGCAGAATACCAGTTGTAGTAGTTGCCATAGGAATATAGATTGGCGCTAGTGGACATGCTGTCAGTTGTTTGGTATGATGCGCGATTAGCTGCATTATCAGTTCTAAGTCTAGACTGATCATCGCATGCTGCTGAGTTAGTAGTGCACCAGCTAGTAGCATCAGAACTAGTAGCAGAAAGAGTCGGATAAGTTGTAGCATCTACATAATTATACTTCAATGTGACGTTTGTGCCATCGTTTAATGGGTTATTGGTATTGCTTGTAGTTAGAATTGTAGCTACGGTATTATTCCCCTCCTTATGGGTATCAGCGAGTCTCAAGTTTTCTATCATCCAACATTTACCATCAGTTAATCTGGCGATAGCATAGGTTTGGTTATCTCTTGCATCAGTTAGAGCGGAAATACTAGAGAGTCTCGCAGTGATAGACCAAGTAGATTCATCGACGTCATCCTCATTATTATAGGTAGCAGCAATTAGGCTTCCTCCAGTACCACCAATACCACAGAGTTGGGCTACCTTAGTAGAATCTTGGAAGTTACCTTCAGATTTAATCCAGACAGCATATAAGGCTAAACCATTAGCTGAAGTGCCTTCTGGTACTACTATGTCTTCATTTGGGCCATAGAAGTTAGCGTTGGGATTAGTGGTATAGTCAAATGCATCAGACCAGCCAGCAAAACCATAGCCATCCCTAGAGAAGTTAGAAGCAAATAAGGTTACGGTATTACCGTCACTGGCTGATTGTCTACCCATAGTACCTTCTGCTGTAGATGCATTAGCATAATAATTAATGTATCCTGCTGTCGTGGGTTGAGGAGCTAATGGGGTTTCAGCTGATGGATGCACTAATGTATACTTCACCTTACCAGTATAAGTATCTGCAGCCTGAGTGCCGGACATAAAGGCAGCATAAGTCGTTGTTAGAGTTGAGCCCTCCGCATTGGTGCCTACATCCGTACCAGCGTCTCTATGAGCTACTTTAGTGTATGTATCTGGTACAGTACTGTAGCCCCCGAAGCCATTATCTAGAGTAATAGGGTAGGCTGGAGTAGGGCTAGATACCGTATTTAGTTTCATGGCCCAGTTAGATGTGCTCCCTGACGTAGCTGTGCCAGAAGTAATCTTTCCTCCGTTTGATGCGCCAATTAGCTTAGTATGGTCTTCTCCTGTATATTGATCTCCTGTAAAGCCAATGGCATAGATTGCAAAACCACTGTTATCGTTGCAGAAAACATTAATGGTAGTAGTACCGATATCTCCTTGATAAGCACCGTTGGTAATAGTAGCAGTATGGGAGTCCATACCAACACCCGTCATAGAGCAGGATTCTGATACGGTGATATTGACTTGGTCTACAACAGAATCATCTGCAAAAGTAGTACTAGAGGAAAGAAATGAGGCAGAAAGAAGGGTGAGGCTAGATAAGATTACTGATATATATATATATATATATATGAAGCGTGCATATTTTGATGTGTGACCCTTAACATAAGCCTATTGTATATAATTAGATGTGGATTGTAAAGTATTTTAGAAAAACAAAGAAGAGCGAGGTTTCCCGACTCTGGCATATTAAGCAAAAATATGTTATGATATTACTTATGAAAACTTTGCCAATTGTAGCACTAATCGGACAAACCAATGCTGGAAAATCTAGCCTTCTTAATCGTATAGCGCGAAAAAACATCGCCATCGTAGCTCGCGAAGAAGGCACCACTAGAGACAACGTAGTAGCCACAATTGACAATTCTTTTATTTTGATCGATACCGCTGGCCTAAAGGACCCTTCGGACGATTTTGAGGCCTCCATCCAAGAACAAATCGAAGACGCCATTGAAACTGCAGATATTATTTTGGTCACCCTAGATTCTAGCAAATATCCAGATTATCGCGATAAAGAAATCACTAAAAAAGCCCTGAAATCTAAAAAACCAGTACTGCTAGTGTTAAATAAATCGGACTTAGGCGAGGCGCTTCAATCAGAAGAATTTTTATCACTAGGCATTAAGCCAAGTGAGACTTTTCGCACTTCCGCTACTACCGGGCAGGGAATTAAAGAACTTAAAAACTTGGTTTTGAAACTTACGTCCGAACAAAGGGGGGTCCGGAGCCTGGCAAGGCGAGGATTAGCGCGCGAGCCCCGTGGCGACGGGAGCGAGCGACGCGCCCCCGAGTCGGATGTAAGTTCCAAAACGAATCTTAAAATCGCATTAATCGGTAGGCCAAACGTAGGCAAAAGTAGCCTTTTTAATTCCTTAGGAAAAAAGCAACAAGCCATCGTTAGCTCAAGGCAAGGAACCACGCGCGATATTAACAGAGTAAACGTTAAGTTTAACGGGCAAGACTTAGAAATACTAGACACTGCCGGCCTTAGAAAACCCGGCAAACGCGAAGTAGGAATCGAAAAATTCTCCGCCATTAGAAGCCTCGCCGCCATTGAAGAGTCTGATGTTTGCGCACTTTTAATTGATGCCACAGAGCCACATTCTAAATTAGATCAATCCTTGGCCGGACAAATCGTAGACGCTGGTAAAGGGATAATTATCGTGCTTACCAAATCAGACCTCATAGAAGACTCAGAAAAAATCGATGAAATTCTAAATGATTTGGAGCGCGACTATGACTTTTTGCCTTACGCACCAGTCTTAATTACTAGCTCTAAAACCGGCAAAAACGTCACAAAACTCTTTGAGCTCGCCTGCGAAATCGATCAAAATCGCCACCAAGAAATTAAAACTTCGGAGCTCAATAAAATTTTAAACGATGCCATCGCTTCTCATATTCCGGCCGGCCTCAAAAACACCAAACCAAAGCCAAAATACATGGTACAAACCGACACCTGCCCACCCTGGTTCGTCGTGTATGGCCATGATTTGGGGCTACTGCACTGGTCGTGGAAGAGATTCTTAGAACGTAAAATCCGCGAAAAATACCCCCTAATTGGTACGCCTATTGCTTTTTCCTTTAGAGATGTCTCGTCAAAAGATAGATAACCTACCCAGACACATGCTATAATACCCTTATGAAACTAATTGTAGGACTCGGAAATCCAGGAAATCAATACAACTTCACGAGGCACAATATTGGCTTTTTGGCGCTCGATTATTATTTTAAGCTTAACCACCTTAGTTGGAGTGAAAAACCACGCCTCGGAGCAATTTTTGGCCGCAAAGATGATACTATCTTTATTAAGCCCCAAGAATTCTACAATGAAACTGGCCCCGTAGTTCAAAAATACATGCATTTTTATAAAATACCAACCTCCGATATTCTAGTAATTTGCGACAATTTTGACCTAGAATTTGGCAAAGTACGCTATCGTTCGGCCGGAGCAGCAGGAGGAAACAATGGCCTAAAATCAATCGATAAGGCCCTCGGTACTTCAAACTATCCACGCATTCGCATCGGCACCGGGAATGATGAACTCCGCAAAAAGATGGGCGACATTGATTTTGTGCTTTCTAAGTTTACGACTAAAGAGAAAGAAGAGCTTCCAATGATACTCAATAATATCACAAGGACAATTGAAGAAAAACTATCTAAATAAGTACCCAATTACAATCAGGCAAGTTTTTGCCAATTCCAAACTTAATAAGTAAGCTAAACACAATTACCAGTAATTGTAACCTCGTAGTTATCGAGAGATGCACCAACGTAGAATTGCCCCCAACCCGATCCAGACTCGGTCCCTATTTGCTGATACGTACTATCAAATATATCTGCACTCCATTCCCAGGTTGACAAACACGATAATGGTGGCTCAACTGTAATCCTTACGCTTCTAGGGTCAAATTCATCCCACCAATCCGTCCTGCTAAATGAAACACTTTCACTAGTATTTGGATCAACGTTTATGCTCGTCATGTCACTTTCCGCCAATACACTGGCATCACTGTCATTTAATACATCAACACTAAAAGAATCATATAATATCTCCCACCAAGTATACAAATTGATTACCACGTCGCTAGTACCATCAGGAATCGGCACATTATTGCCCGGATCGTAGAATTCGCCAGAACATTCTGGCTCATTTGGATATACATATTCCGTACACCATGCAGTAAAATTATAAGCTTTGTCATACACGTCGACCACATACGGAACATTATCGGATATAGCGACATAATCATTATCCACGATTCCGGTCTGCTGAGTTGGCATATTCTCAACAGATTCTCCACTCGTATCAATATAATTCACCGTATAATGCCTAGTTACTGGAGGGTTAGCAGTAGCCATAAAGTTAATGACGTTCTTATAAGTGCCAGCAGATTGAGTTGTGCTAGCTTTAGCACCGATCTTAAATTGTACGTTACTAGTACCATTAGTAGTAGATTTTGCTATTTCTGCTCCTGATGCAGTGTAATATGGCAAACCAGAATAACCAGTACCACCAGTAGCATTCTTCCAGGAAGTACCATTGGTTGAGAATGAATATCCCCATCTACCATTTTGAGAGGCATTAGCAGAAGACATAGAGCTAATACTATCACTAGTACTTAGACTAGTAAAAATATTAGTACTATCAATTAGATTAGTATTAGTATAGGTTTCACTATTACCAGTTGTAGCAGTTAGAGTATAACCGCTAGGATTATTGGTTGAAGTAGTAACTGTAACGATATTACTATCTGCATAAGTATCTGGAGACAATGAAGAGATAGTTAGATTATCTGAAGATAATGATACAGAAATAGAAGAATCAAAAGTAAATGATACATCTAGATTATCTCGGTAGGTTAGAGCAGAAGCTGAATTAATACCAAGAAAACAAGACATAATAAAAGATAGTATTAGAATAAGAGTTTTTGTATGGCTTTTCATGGTTTTAATTATAGCATAAGCTAAAACAAATAAGCAAGTTATTTTATTTTCACATTAAACTCCAGTGGTTGCCACCAAGAGCACGCACCTGCCCTTTAATTTCAAGTAGAGTAATAAACTGACTAAAAATTTGCGCACTTAGCTGAGTAAATTCTATTATCTCTTCACCCGTCCTGAGCCCTCGCGATAGGGCCTGCAAAATTGCGGCTTCTTCTTTAGTGTCTGCCGCGAGCACTTTTAAAGCAGCTTCGTTATGTCGCCGAACAAATTCTTCAGGGAACAAAACACTAAGAAGATCATCTAAGCAGGTATACGGACTAGCCCCCTGCCGAATTAGCTTATTGCAACCCATAGAGTATGGACTTGTAATATTCCCAGGCACCGCAAACACATCTTTTCCTTGCTCTAAGGCATGCGCCGCAGTATTTAAAGACCCAGAGCGAACCGCCGCCTCAACTATTACTACAGCATCAGACAATCCCGCAATAATACGATTTCTTTTTAAAAAACTAGTTTTAGGATAAAACTTAGCCCCGGGTTCTAGCTCACTAATAATTGCGCCGCCCTGGGCTATGATGTCTTTTGCTAATTTTTCATGAGCTCTGGGATAAATCTGATCTATAGGAGTACCTAGTACCGCTACAGTGCACCCATCCGCATCTAACGCCCCCTTATGCGCGATTGAATCAATCCCATACGCAAGCCCAGAAACAACTATTACTCCTCTCTTTGCCAGTTCGTAGGCCATCTCGTAGGCTATTTCCTCGCCGTAACGTGTATTGCGGCGAGACCCCACAATAGCTACAACCTTTGGTCGCTTTGTCACACCATTTTTTGACACATTTTCTGGCAATTTACCATGAAAATACAATATTTTAGGCTTAAGCGCAATAGATTCTAACACCTCTGTAAAATTACTCTCCAGGGGTACAATTTGATTGAATTTTGTAAAAAAGTGTGTAAAAAGTGTTGACATAAATTCTCCCGTGTGATATAATTAACTCAGTTGGGGCACAAAAACACCCCACACCGCACCTAAATAAGTTATAATTTCAGCTATACTGCTTCCAGTGTAGCAGAAATTGCGAGCTTTTGAAACCCTTTCGAGCTTAAAATTTCTTCATGGTTTTAAGTTATAAGTATTACCTCCACTTAGAAAGGACCATTTCGAAGGCTTAGCAATCCCTCTAACCGGCGGGCCCCAATTTGTGTGAGGTGGGTTACGCTCCGGGGTCTCCCCGGTATAAAACAGAGAAGCGTTAGAGGGCCAAAATACCCTCAGGTGATGCCCACCCTTACCTGAGGGTTTTTTGATGTTTAGCCAATTCGTGCCAATACTATCTTATAAACCAACGCTATCAATGCAAAAACCACAAGGGTGCAGTATCATATACTTAAGTTAACTAATCCTTTGATGTTTTTCAATATATGTACAATCAATTGAACAACGACAATAAGCCAAGTGATACATTATTCATAACTAACGAACATACAAGCAAGAACAATCAAATCAATCAAAACCAGTAAGGCCGAAATAGAAATCACTGGAATTGCATCGACGTGTAACTTTCTATATTTTACTGCCTTACAAGTAAGCAGGATAGAAATGCTTAAAGCAAAAGCCATTAATGGCATAAGAAAAACTTCCGTAAAACATTCATCTTCTCGGAATCCATTGTTTACGCAATACGAATACGTTAATATTTTATTCGCTTTAGCTACTATTAAACTAATAATGAATACGAAAGAGATGCCAATTGACGCAAGCGACAAGATTAGCGGATTGTTAATTGTCTTTTTTCTACCCATATCTTATATATTATCGTAACTTTGGCCAATAAACAACAGCTCTTATGCTTGACGCAGTGTGTTACTATTATATATATGGCAAAAAATCTGGTAATAGTAGAGAGCCCGGCTAAGGCTCACACGATTGAAAAGTATCTGGGGTCCGATTTTAAGGTTTTAGCTAGCGTAGGGCACATTCGTAAAGATACAAAAGTAGATAAAAGCACTTTTGATGTTACTTACGAGATCGATCCGGAGCACAAAAAAATCATCGCTGAGCTAAAAAAAGCCGTAGGAGCAGCCGACAAAATATGGCTAGCAACTGATGAAGACCGCGAAGGAGAGTCTATTTCTTGGCATCTATGCGAAGTTCTTAAGTTACCAAAAAACACCGCCCGCATCACTTTTCACGAAATTACTAAGCCAGCTCTAGAAATAGCTATCAAAAATCCTCGCACCGTAGATATGGATATGGTCGCTAGTCAGCAAGCCCGTCAAACCCTAGACATGCTCGTAGGATACGATTTATCAGATGTCGTACGAAAAAAAGTTCCGGGCGCCATTAGTGCCGGCCGTGTGCAATCTCCGGCGCTAAGACTAATCGTAGAGCGCGAAAAGCAAATCGAAAAATTTGATTCTAAATTTAGCTTTAAAATCACGGGGAATTTTAAAAAATCTGATTCAAAATCCTCTTTTGTCGCAAACTACGACAAAGAAGCCCCCAAAAGCGAAGAAGAAGCAAAAGCTTTGCTCCTAAAACTTTCCGAATCCGACTTTAAAGTTGTAGATATCGAAGAAACCGAGGGAACAAAAGCCAGTCCCACGCCACTTACTACGGCGGCTTTACAAATTGAAGCGAACAGCAAACTTGGGTATTCATCGCGTACCACCATGAACGCAGCGCAGGGTCTTTATCAAGCCGGCCTCATCACTTATCACCGTACTGACTCTCTAAATCTATCGAGCCAAGCCACGAACGCTATTGCAGGATACATCAAAACCAATTTTGGCGTGAATTATTTAAAAACTCGCCATTTCAAAACTAAAGATGCTTCGGCCCAAGAAGCGCATGAAGCCATCCGCCCAACCAACTTTACCGTTACTAGTGCCGGCAAAAATAACTACGAAAAACGACTTTACCAACTAATATGGGCAAGAACCGTAGCCACCCAAATGGCAAATGCCAAGGTCGCCAAAACCACAATCAAATTATCTCACGATTTTACCGCCAAAGGCGAAATCGTTATATTTGACGGATTTTTAAAGATTTACGGCAAAAGCAAAGACCTAGAATTACCAAAACTTAAAAAAGGCGACAGTATCGATTACCTAGAACTAACCGCAAAACAAAACTTCGCTAAACCACCAGCTCGTTATACAGAAGGTTCACTAGTTAAGAAGCTCGAAGAACTTGGCATCGGGCGTCCTTCCACCTACGCATCCATCATGACAGCTATTCAAGCACGTGGATATGTAATAAAGGGAGAATCCGAGGGTGAAGAACGAGAAATAATCGAACTTAAAACTAGTGGCCCATCAAAAATCAACCGCACAGTAATCTCCGAAAAATATGGTGCCAATAAGGGCAAGCTTATCCCCACCCCAATCGGCGAATTGGTCTCAGAATTTTTAACCAATCATTTTAAAAACATCGTAGATTATAAGTTCACCGCCAATATCGAAAAAGATCTAGACCTTGTAGCCGACGCTAAATTGGAGCGCGTAAAAATGCTCCGAGATTTTTACGGCCCATTTAGAGATACTGTATTAATTGCTGAAGGAGTAGAGCGTTTTAATAATGCTAGACTCTTAGGCCACGACCCAGAAACCGGCAAACCAATTTACGCCAAAGTTGGCAAAAACGGTGGGTTCATTCAATTAGGAGACAACAGTAAAAAAGATAATAAGGCCGAAAACGACGAAAAACCTCGTTTTGTGCCACTACCAAAAAGAAAATCCGTAAAAACCGTCACATTAGAACAGGCATTAAAACAGTTAGCCTTACCGACTCTGCCACGCATTTTAGGAAAGGCGAAGGACGGCGCAGAATTAGTCGCGGCTAGCGGCCCATTTGGTCCATACTTAAAAGGTGGTAAATACAACATTCCAATTAAAGATTTTGATCCTTACACAATCTCACTAGAAGATGCCTTACCGCTATATCAGGCTAAAATAGATTCTATTATCGCCGATTGGGGAGACATCATGATCATTAATGGTGCATATGGTCCATACGTAAAAGGCCCCGGGCGGCGCAACAATGTTAAAATCCCTAAAGAAAAGAACGCAAAAACCATTACTAAAGCCGAAGCAGAAGAGATGCTAAGTAACAAACCCAAAACCACCCGTCGCGGTACTCGCGGGCACCGAAAAACCACCAAAAAGACTAAAAAATAAAAGCTTTGTCTATTAATCTGGTTATGCTATAATAAAAACATGGGGAAAACCAGGAAAGACCGAGTCAATCAAGTACTAATTCTTATTCTTTCAATCCTACTCCTAGTAGGAGTAGGGTTAGCTATCGGAAATATTATTCTAGTAAATCACAGCAACCCCAACACCCCTAGCCAAGACAATGCCCAATCAGATGTCACCACAAGCACCACCCCAATGACCGAAGAAGAACAAGCAAAATTTAATCATTTTCAAAATCAGTATAAAGAAATAACAGAAGCCGCCAATGCAATCCTATCCAAAGAAGACGTAGTCGCATCAGATATCCTAGAAATATATAACCCAGTCATAAATCAATATCTTAACGAAGGCGACTACTCCGATGCACAAATCTATATACTATGGAGAAACGACAATCTGCTTTCTAAAGGCTTCAAAAAAGAAGCGCTAGATGCATTAAAATCGGTAGATTGGTCTATTTTCCCTGATAATTTAAAACATCGACATTACCAAAAAATCGTAGACTTAGCAAAAGAAATTGGAGACAACGAAACAGTAGCAGAATATGAAGCCCTCGTAGCCAGTACTCCCGGAATGACGGACGAACAGAAAAAAGCAGCAGCTGAAAGAATGGAAAAAATGCGATCAAATCCAACAGCATTAGGGGGTGAATGAAAAAAAGTCTTTTCATAATTGGCTTAATTATCTCCATTATGGTGAGCTGTGCCATAATGCAACCACACGACACCCATGCGGACACTTGTGTAGAAAAAGCCAGTGTTTACTGGGCGCCAGGAATGACATGGTGGGATGACAATGCGAATTATTGGCATGTTAATTTTAGCGTTACTCTAACCTATGGAAGCTCTTGTAGCGGATGGGACGCAGGTTGGGACTATTTTCATTGCAATGATGGCGGCGCAGACCTAGATGAATGGGGCGGAGATAGCGCAGATAACACGACTGGTGGCGGCACCTCCACAAACATCGAAACTAAATATTGGGGGATACAAGATGGCTATGAATGGAGAGAAGTCTATATTACTCCCCCCAATTCAAATTGGCAACCAGTATTTGGTTGGATCAGAAAACCAATAAACCGCACATTAACTGGCGTTGCCGTAGACAAATCTGGCAACGATATCTCTGGAATAGCCAACGTCAGCACTACCGTCTCGTATGGCAGCGCTGCGACAATCACGCGCAGAACAAAAGACGGATGGACTTTTCTTGGTTGGCGAACCAACAAAACTAGTGGCAATCCATCTGGTAGTACAAATTACAGCGTGAGCGAATTGACATCGGATCAAACCGTATATGCAGTATACGAATACAAATCATTCAAGGCCGAAGCCAAAGCTTCTGACGTTGGAACTGGCTACGTCGATGAAGGAACTGCAAAAAAAGTTATCACGTGCAACAATATCAGCACTGGATGTGAGGTAACTTTTACACTCAACATGAAAAAACCTACGGGGACTGGCAGCACCACTTACAGCATTTCAAAGCGGCCCACATCGACCACTAACTACGAAAGCGTACTAACTAATCAAACCTTTAGCCCTAATAATGATAAAGGACAAACAGTCGCGACTTATAAAGAAACCATTAAACCAAATCAAGGTTTTTGCTATAGAATCACATATTATCCGTACGGTAGTTATTCCGCAGATACCGCTAAAAATGTTACGGCATGCGCATACGCAAACGGCACATTTACTTCCAGTATTAATCTAAAAGTTAAACAAAACTCCGGCAATTTTAGAGATGAAGGTCAATTCTACGCCAAGCCAGGCGATAATTTTGAGCTCTTAGCTTCATACACACCAGCAGCACAACACGTAGCCAAAATGAAATCGAAAAAACTAACAGTGGGTAATAAAACCGACACAGACACCACTAAGGCCAATAGCGACAGATTCGAAACTCTCACCAATACAACATGGGCAAATGAATTTACGGTGCAATTCTGCAATTATTCCGCCTCGTTCTCCGGCGACGACGTCGGCTCCACTACGACATATACTTCTACGCAAAAAAACAACGGCACACCACTAAATTGCCAAATAAACAGCAGTCACGTTGGCGAGAGTCTTACCGCCGTCGCTAAAACCAATGTCAATTCGGAAAGAGTATCCCCTAAAGAGTCAAAACTCACATACGAGAACAACGTTGGATTTACTGCTACTGTCGACCCAAGTCCCATATCTTCAAACACATTTTCTATAATTGTCCCTTACAATTTCGAACTATCCACAACAATCGGTAACGAAGACCAAAACAATGATGAGAAGAAAATCGTTTACGCTGGCGAAAATATGGACATAAATTATACAGTCACGGTTAATCCTAGAAGAAATGAAGTCGTTAGAAATGAGACTTATTCAACAATCGTTAAAAACGCAAAGTCTAAAATTCAAATATACAATGGAGGTGAATGGACTGATGTAGACGGCTCAGAGAGAGAATACGCCACCATGAACGAAACCGAAAATCCAGGAGACGATTCTGTCAAGCCCAACGCTACTGTTACGATTCCAGATGTTCCTGCGGGGTCTAAAATTTGCTTCCAGTCATTAGTGTATCCAAAAGACAGTGGTAACGATACTAATTTAAACTCAAAATACTACGACGAGAGCAATCTGGATAACTGGGCTTTTTCGGGAGAAACATGTTTTGTAGTAGCCAAAAGACCATCACTCCAAGTATGGGGCGGCAATATCTACTCTAGCGGAGGAATAAACACAAGCATCGCAGCTAAAACTATTGAAGGC
>JAEEUB010000023.1 GCA_016286785.1 Candidatus Saccharimonadota bacterium | reverse complement strand
CGAATGATAGCCTGCTTTCTCTAAAACCTTCTCGGTTTCCACATAAGAAGAAGCCGTCAAAATCGGCGCCTTACCACCATAAACTACCGAAGGAATCATTCCTTCATTCCTTAAAGCCGTCAACTTCTTACCAGTTAATTCTCTATTTTTTAACTTTAACTTATATTCAGCCATAAAAATCCTTTCTACTTCACCTTATTCTATCACCCCACCTCTTAAAAGTAAACCCTACCACCTACTTAAGACCAAAAACGGTATCCTAATACATTACAGATTGCTAATTATGTTAATCCTAACCCTCAGAATCCCAGGGTTTAAACCCGCTTCACCTTCACCATCGCCGGGCGAAGCACCTCTCCTTGATAATAGTACCCAGTCCTTAGAGTCTCTGCCACTACTTCTTTTTCACCGTCACCCTCCACCATCACCGCATCATGAATGTCCGGGTTAAACTCCGTCCCTTCATCTGAAACTATCTTAGCAAGCTCCAACTCCTTCATCGTCTTCACTAACACCCCAGATACTGGACCTAGCTCATTTTTATAACTCGCCACCGCTCTATCTATATCATCAATTAGTGGCAAAATCCTCATAACCGTCGCAAACTTCGCCGTCTTAGCCGCATTTTCGCGTTGTACCTCTACCTGCTTACGATAGTTCTCAAAATCTGCCCTCGTTCGCTGCAAATCGTTAGTCAGCTCAGCAATTTTTGCTTTAGACTCCTCCATTATTTTAGCAATCTCTGCCTCGAAATCACCCTTGCCTTGTGTTTTTTCTGCTTTTTTCATAATCCTTCCTCCAACATATTACCGGCATATTTTACCAGTGACATTACTTTTAAATAATCTTGCCTTGTCGGCCCTAGCACCCCAATATAGCTTCTATCCGAAAAGGGCGAACGAAACTTCGATATGATTAAAGATACCTGTGAATTTCTTCCAATTGGGTTTTCCTGTCCAATAAAGATATTCAGTGGCTCACCCGGCGCCGCCTCCATCAACCACGGTTCCAGATTATCAAGCAGCTTCGATACCGCCTGCACGCGGTTATTATCTAAAAACTCCGGCTGCGTAAAAAGCTTTGATATCCCCGCTAAATACAGCTGCCCCCCTATCGTCGCTAACCCCAAATTCCCAGTCAAATCTACTAACACATCCACCGCCCGCCGAATCGCCGCGTCGGCTCTCGACTGCGAGCTCACTCGTACTTGCAGAGCATGTTCTCCCCGCTCAAACGACCGTTGTCTCATTTCTCTCTTTTCGATGTCGCCTAATTGCTCTCTATTATCACTGATATGGTTCACATAAAAACGATACCCTGCATCCGTAGGCACGCGTCCCGCCGAAGTGTGCGGCTGCGCCACTAAACCAAGCGCCTCTAGTCTTGCCATCTCAGCCCGAATTGTTGCCGGAGATACGCCAAACAGCTTCGCCATCGTCATACTACCCACTGGCGCAGCCGTCTCCGCATACTCTTCCACTACCTGACAGAGAATCTGCCTCTGTCTTTCTGTTATTTCCATAACTACATTATACAAAATTAGCACCCAGAATGCAAGAGTGCTAATTTCATCATATCCATACTAACTTCATCCTGCCGATACCAACCCAGCCATGTTTACGCTTCAAATCCCCAGTAGCAACAAATACCCCACCCTAATTCAGCCATTCTATGTTACCATTATAATATGGAATCAAAAATCGAAGTTATCAAACAATGGCTAGGCGCAGGCTCTATCAATATTTTTGGCCTCCCGATGTCCGGTAAAGACACTCAGGGCATCAAGCTAGCCGAGACGCTAGGCGCCAAATTTCTTTCTTCCGGCATCATTATCCGCGCCATGGAAGCAAAAACCAATAAATCCTATACCGCCTCTGGCGCCCTCACTCCTACCGACGTTTTCTACGAGTGGGTTCTACCGTATTTCGAGCGCCCCGAGCTCTTCCGCACCCCCCTCATCTTGTCCTCCATCGGACGTTGGTCAGGCGAGGAAAACCAAGTCATGTCTGTCGCCGCTGGCGCCGGTCACCCAATCATGGCCGCCATTATCCTTGATTTATCCGAAGCCGATATCAATGAAAGATTCACGAAATCCAAAGAACTAAACGATCGCGGCAACCGTTCAGACGATCAAACCCCTGCAATCTTCCAAAATCGCATTAAAGAATTCCGCGAAAAAACCATCCCAGTTATCCAGCACTACAACGAACTCGGCCTCTTAATCAGAGTTAGAGGCGACCAATCCCGCGACGCTGTCTTTAATGAAATAATCGCAAAGCTCTACGAAAAAGCCTTGTCAGCTCGCTCCTAAATTCATAGGCCAAATATAATACACCTACTAAGACTACAATCCCTACAATCCACCAAGCTACAAATGACGATTCGCCCTCATTCTCTGATGGTTTCAATTCATAGTCTGCCCCCTTATTCTCCACAATCTTACGACAACGAGTTGTTTCCGGATTTAAATAATAACCCTCCTTACATTCCTTTTTTGCCGACTCTTGAGGTACATTTCTGCACCGACCAGTCAGAATATTCAAATATTGACCTTCGGGACATGTTTTTACTGCCACGTTTGTTACTTTTACGCAATTTCCAGTCTCTTCATTAATTACTTTCC
>JAEEUB010000022.1 GCA_016286785.1 Candidatus Saccharimonadota bacterium | reverse complement strand
TTGCTGCACTCTGGATAAATAGCCAGACTGCATAAATCGCCACCGGAATCAACCAAAACTTCAGAAAAGTTTTCGTGTCCGTCTCAATTGTTTTCGCCATAAACCTCCTTTATGCTTTTATTATAGCACAAATAGCCGGGATTTTAAAAACCATAAGCCCTAGTTTTAATAGAAAAATATGTTATAATATTAGAGTGAAATTATTGATGCACACTTGCTGCGCTCCGTGCAGCGTTTATTGTATTGATTCTCTTAGAGCCGAGAAAATTGAGCCGACACTTTTTTGGTATAATCCAAACATTCATCCGTATATTGAATACAAAACTCGTCGCGATTGCTTGAAGGAGTATGCTGATATGGTTGGAGCGAAATTAATTATCGATGAAGAATATGGTTTAGATGAGTTTTGCAAAAACGTAGTTTCGGATATCGAGAATCGTTGTGTGAATTATTGTTATAAAAAACGTCTGACGGAAACTGTGCGTTATGCTGCTAAGCACGGTTACGATACTTTTACTACGACACTACTTGTTTCGCCATATCAAAAGCATGGAGAATTAATAAAGGTTTGCGAAGAGCTCGCTAAACTTTCTGGTGTGAAATTTTTGTATCGCGATTTTCGGGTCGGCTTTCGTGAGGGTCAAGCGAAAGCCCGCGAGGCCGGTCTCTATATGCAAAAATATTGTGGTTGCATTTTTTCGGAAGAAGAAAGATATAAAAAGCAGATTGAAAAGGATTTAAAAAATGCTGGTATCTGACTTTAATTATGATCTTCCGGAAGAGCGGATTGCGAAATTCCCGCCTAAGGAGCGTGGTACGACTAGGTTGTTGGTTTTGAACCGTCAAACCGGCGAGACAAAGGATTCTTATTATCGTAACTTGGATGAATTTTTAAACCCGGGAGACTTGCTGGTTTTAAATGATACTCGCGTGATGCAGTCGCGTCTGTTCTGCACTTTGCCGGATGGTCGTGAGCGTGAACTGGTGGTGCTTGAAAAACATGGTGATGAGCCGCAACGCGTGATGTACCGAGGTAAGCTACATGACGGAGACAAACTTACTATTAATAAGCATATAATTATTGTTAATAGGATTTTAGGAAATGGCATTGCTGAGGTGGAGTCGGATGAGCCTTTGGCCGAGCTGGCTGAAAAATTTGGCACTGTTCCCTTGCCGCCATATTTACATCGTGATGCAACAGAAGATGACAAGAAACGTTATCAGACTGTTTGGGCTAAGAACATGGGTTCTGCCGCGGCGCCAACCGCAAGCCTGAATATGACGGAAGAACTACTGGAAAGACTTCGTAAAAAAGGTGTGATTATTAAATATCTTACTCTTCATGTTGGTCTTGGCACATTTTTGCCAATGCGTACCGATAACGTCGAGGATCATCATATGCATTCTGAATGGTTCCATATTCCGGAAGATACTTTGGCTGCGATTAAGAATGCTCATCGTGTAGTTGCGGTGGGTACTACGGTGGCTCGCACTTTGGAATACTATGGCAAAACTGGTAAGACTAGTGGTGAAGATGACATTTTTATTTATCCTGGATTTGAATTTAAAGTCGTAGATGCTTTGGTGACGAATTTTCACGCGCCAAAATCGACGGTTCTCATGCTCGCTTCGGCTTTTGCTGGTTGGGAACATTTGCATAATGCTTATGATCATGCCGTAAAAGAAAAATACAATTTCTTAAGCTATGGAGATTCAATGTTTATATGTTAAAGTTTGATATTGAAAAGAAAAATAATCTTGCTCGCGTTGGCGTAATTCATACTCCGCACGGCGACATTCATACTCCAGCGTTTGTGGGTGCGGCGACACGTGCGACGGTAAAAGCTCTCACCATGAAAGAAATGCGTGATTTAGGTTCGCAAGCGATTCTCGCGAATACTTATCATTTGATTTTGCGTCCAGGCGTGGATTTGATTAAAGAAGCCGGTGGGCTGGCAGAGTTTTCTTCTTGGCACGGGCCGACTTTTACGGATTCGGGCGGTTTTCAGATTTTTTCGCTGCCGGATGTGAAAATTTCGGAAGATGGTGTGAAATTTAAATCGCATATAGATGGCTCGAAATTTGAACTAACGCCAGAATCTAGCATGCAAGCGCAATGGGCGATTGGTGCGGATATTCACATGGCGTTTGACCATCTTGCTAAGTCGGAAAGCCATGAAGACATGGAAATCGCGATGCACCGTACGCACGCATGGCTTGACCGTTGCGTAGCTGAACAGAAACGATTGGCAGAATCCGTCGATAATGAGCAATACCTTTATGCTGTTGTTCAGGGAGGAACGTTCTTAGATCTACGAGCTGCTTCGGCGAAATACTGTGCATCTAAAGAGGTGGATGGCTTTGGAATTGGTGGTGTGTTCACGGCGGATGGTATGGCCGAAATGTTGCAGACTGTAAATAGTATTTTGCCGGAAAACAAACCGCGACATTTACTTGGCATGGGCCAAGAGCCGATTGATTTGTTTGATGGCGCTGAGAATGGTTGCGATACTTTTGACTGTGTGGGGCCGACTCGCATGGCTCGCAATGGCTCGCTTTATACTTACGATGGTCGCATTAATATCAAAAATGCAAAATATGCACATGATTTTACTCCGTTAATGGAAGACTGCGATTGTGAGTGCTGTAAAAATTATACTCGCGCGTATTTGCATCATTTGTTTAGGACTGACGAAATAACCGCCAAGGTTTTAGCTTCGATTCATAACGAACATTTTGTAGTTTCGGTGGTGGATAAAATACGCGAGAGTTTATTAGACGATACTTTTTCCGAATATAAAGATGCTTTTCTTTCTCGCTACTATCACAAATAATTTTTATACAAATTAAACTTGTTATGCTATAATGTAGGTAAGATGAAAGTCATACCTGCATGCAAAAAAATCATACTCCCAACTTTTCTAATCATACTTTTTGGTATGAGTGCCGGTAACGTTTCTGCTTTATCTTATCAAAACAACGTAGACCTTTCCTTCACCCTCAATCCAGTCCTAGCTATCTCATTATCCTCAGCAGATTTATTAATTCCTAATCTTACTCCTGGGAGCTCTGCTTATAGTAATACTATTACTATTGGTGTAGATACTAACAATATTGCAGGATATACCTTGTCTGCTAAAGTAGGTGATGGTACTACCTATACTAATGATAAATTAATAAATAGTTCATCAAATACCTATTTTGATAATCTAACCTCTAGTTCTACTCTTTCTAACTTTGGTGATAATAAATGGGGTTATGCTCTTGGTACTATTTCTAGTAGTTCTACCTATTCAGGACTAGTCTATAATACTGATACTATCATTAATGCTACTACTAATGCTTCTGGTACTGCGGCAACTGGCTATACTGGAACTAGTGATACATCCTTTACCATTGCTGCTAAAGCATCTGATACTCAAGCTTCTGGTGATTATAAGAATGTGATTATATTTACGGTAGTAGCTAATACCACTACAATGAGTATTAATAA
>JAEEUB010000004.1 GCA_016286785.1 Candidatus Saccharimonadota bacterium | reverse complement strand
ATTTTATTTCTATTATCTCTGGGGCAGGACGAGAACCATAGGTTCGGACGCCGTAGGAGACGAGTGAAAATCTTAAATGAATTTAAGATTTTCCGAGGCGACGCCCGGCGTATTGTTTTGCGCATTAGCGAAAAACAAGTGTCCTACCTCCAGCACCATAAAAAATAGGCCCTCAAGCCCATTTTTTATATTATTAAACAATTACGTAACGCATTGGGTGGGGACCAGTCCACCATACTACTGATATTTCCGGAGATATCAGCCTACCAGAGGGCCATTTCTGCTCTACAATGTGTCGTAATAATTCTCCTGTGCTAACCCCTAATCTAGAATTAGGGGCATTCTGGAGGGTTCATTCGCCCAGAATCTTATACAGCACAACGATTATTCTTAATTTAACACAAAAATTATATATTGTCAAAAAAAGGAGAGTGTTGTTAGCTCCATAAGGTGCCTTGTTTCACTCTAAAACTTTATGTCAAGGAATGTGATAGAATAATGATAATTTGAAAAACTATCTAGGCTTCAAGTATGGTTAAGTATCTTTAAATCATCGATAGTGAACAAAGGCTACTTAATTTTAAATAGTAAGCGTAATATTATGTAAATAATGAGGGCGACCTTTTGTCGAAGAGCAAAAGGCCAAGCTCTCAATTTTTGATGTCTAAAGTGTATTTGTTATAAACGAACTTGACCTTTTCACCAGAGGTCAAATCCTCTTCTATCAAGGTTCTAACTTTATTCACAATTCTACACCAGGATAAAATAGGCCCTCGGGGGTCTTTTTTATATTCAAATTAAAAGATAATATGTGGAAAACTCGTCAAATAATCATAAATATTATTGAATAATTTATATTTCATATGGTAAAATAAACATAAGAAAAAAGTGTGGAGGAGTAATGTTAAAAGGTATAAAAGCCAAGATTGGCATAATAATAGGTATTTTGGTGCTTTGCAGTTCGGCGATTGGCATTATTAGTGCTTTTGCTGATCCAAATTATGTAATAGGTATCGAAGATGATTTAGAAAGCTGGGATAAAGTCGTGGACTTAGACGGCACCGATAGTTATGATTTCGATTTAAGTATAATTTTCGACGGCTATTATTATAATTATATAACTCGTAACATTACTGGAAGTTTCAATGTCGCCAATCCATATATAACGGCTAGTGGATGTAGTCGAGGAGTTGATGAGTCGTCATGTTATAAAGATACTGGTCAATTCTCTCTAGAGTATAACGGTAATGCACCACTATATAATCTTTTTACAATGCACTACACTATCTCTCCTGATACTCCTGCTGGTGTTTATGATTTATCAGTTAACATCAATAGTTTTCGCGCTCAAGCCGATGACGATAGCCTCGAGGAGCCGTATATTGATTTAAGTGAAGTTACTCCATGCACAGATTTTGAATTAACAGTAAGAAGACCTCAAGAAATAGTTTTTACAGACTCAAATAATAATCCTATTACAGAAATAACTAAATATTTGGGCGATGAAGATTTTATTGTGAATAAAAACACGGTTTCAGGGGAAGGGGATATTTCTGATTACTATATTGATTATGAATCCGAAGAAGGGGTGGTTGAAATTACGCCCGATTCGGATTATATTCAGGTTTTAAAAGCTGGAACAGCTAGAATTTGTGCTTCGGCGTATGAAGCTGGTCTCTATACAGATGGTGAATCCTGTTTTACGGTTAATGTTGAAAAAAAGCCGATTCTGACTCATAGCGTATACGTTCTTGATGAAGAGTTTGACGCGACTGGACCAGCTGTCGTAGAATTGGATAATGATGAGGATGTCGAAGTAAGTGTTTACTTGAAACCCATAGACACGATTAGGATACTTAATCTGGAAGGTCGCTTTGTACCTTATAATGATTATGACATAGAACCAACACCTGTTAGATATATTCGAGCTACTTCAATTTGGGCACCTTTTACGACTGGATGTGAACTTGACCGTGACTACGGTTTTTTCGAATGTGAATATGACAGTATAGACGCTGATGGCAACTGGGCTGAAGCAAATGTAGGCATGATTATGATGTCTTATACGGTTTCTCGTGATACTCCTGCCGGGGTTTATACTTTGCCGATTTACGTAAATCGCATACAAGGTCATAATGTTGACGATGACACTGATTTCGATGAAGAAATAATTACTTTAAATGTACAGATCTTGGTCAGAAGGCCTCAGCGGGTAGTTTTTTGGGACGAGAATGATATGCCATTTACAGAAATAAACAAAACTTTTGGTGATTCAGATTTTATAGTAACTAAGGCTGTGTACGAACCAGGCGATGGTAGTATTATTGATTATTACATTAATTCTGAGACTGAAGATGGCGTGGTTAGCATTATGCCCGATTCGGACTATATCCGCGTTTTAAAAGCTGGAACGGCTAGAATTTGTGCTTCGATAAGTGAAACTGAACTTTATTTGGCGTCCGAGTCCTGCTTTACTATCAATGTTGAGCCAAGAGAAATATGGGTTAAAAAATTGACAGTTGCCGATAAGCAATATGATGGGAATAATTCTATCGAGATAGATGAACTTTTGTTCTATACTTTTGATACGGATGAGCTCCCAGTTTATGTAGATTTAGATTCAACAGAATACGAAGTATGGGGTCCATACGTCGATGACCCAAATGTAGGTGAAAGGACAGCCACTGTTGAAATATATTTAAATGGAGAAACTAATAAGTATTACAATTTAGCCGAACATACTTACACAGTACCGGTGACTATTAGTCCAATTCCTTTACAGAATATGAGTGCAACAGTTTCTTCAAAAGAGTATGATGGCGGAACGCAGTTCCCAGCAGTTACTCCAGTGGTGGGGACGTCAGATTCTGGCGAAGTACGCCTACAAGAAGGCGAAGATTTCGAAATATCTTATAATGGTGGCGATGTGTATATGGATGGTAATTTTGTAGAAGTTGGAGATTATCAGATTACTGTTTATCCAAAAGAAGGAGGTATTTATACTTTTGAGCCTTTTGAGGTGACCTATACAATTACCCCAAAAATAATTTCTGTATCATATGCAGAGGTCAATGATAAGGAATATGATAGAACATCAGATGCAACCTTGCAAAGTGTCTCATTTGGTGATGTTCAGCTCACAGAAGGAGTAGATTACGATGCGTATGCTTCTTTTGACGGTTATAATGCAGGCACACGAAGTGCAACAGTTTATGTGACCCTTTCTAATCAGAATTATAGTTTTTATTATGACGATCTTTTGGGTAGGTATATATATCAGGACACTTATGGCGTGAGCGATGTTGAGATTTTTCCGAAAACATTAACGAATGATAATACATATTATGACCTTGAAAATTCTTATAATTATACGGGCGAAGAGATTAAACCATATATATCCCTATCGATTACTTTTGTTGATGGTGAGCAGCCAGAGGATCCCCTTACTATTGGCCAGGATTACACTATAGAATACCCAAATGATACTATTAATGCTGGCTTTAAAAATGCAACCATAAGTGGGAAAGGTAATTTCCGTGGCTCAATTGGCCCTATAGAATATTTTATTTCTTCATCTTCAGTACAAGATGTGCAAGTGACGACCCCATCTCAAACTTATTCAGGTGAGCCTCTAGAGCCAGAACCAGTGGTAACTGCTATATTCAATGATAATAGGATTACTATGTCTACGAGAGATTATGTGATTTTGGATCATGAGGATTTCGTTAACGTCGGCGATCATGCCTATATAATACAAGAGTCAAATCCTGGTAATTATCATTTCTCTAATACAGAGGTGACATTTACGATAGCTCCTTACGAAATTTCTTCTAGCAACATTTCCCTTAGTGAAGATGTATTTAAGCACAATGGCACTTCACAAACTCCATCCGTCACTGTTACAGTAGGAGGAACAATAATCGATGAGAATGATTATGATGTAGAATTTAGCGCAGATACAATTGGTAACGATGAGGACGATACTGAAGTGACCGTTACGGTTACCGCAAAAGATGGAGCCAATATTACCGGAAGTGCATCTACTACTTATATCATTACTCCTCGTGAAGTCTTAACAATTGCAGGTGTTGATGATAATCAGCGAATTGGATATACCGGCTCACCAGTGGCACTAGATGGTAATGTGATGGTAGAAGAAAACGAAGGCGGAATAACTGCAGAAGATCTCACGGTCATTTGGTATGCTAGTGATGGTACTACGGCAATAGATCAGCCGACCAATGCAGGTTCTTATAAAGTAGTTTATTCCTATGAAGACGCGGATTATCATGGTGCATTAGTAGTCAACTTTGAAATTACTAAAGCCGAATCTCCCGTTCCAGCAGAGATGGAAACAAATTTTAGAATAGCAAGTGGCCAAACCCTAGCTAATCTTGAGGGCGAGCGTACGACTGGCTTTGCCTGGGTAGATAGTAGTACGACAATTATTTCAGGCAATAACGTTTATCCCGCTACTTATGCTTACAATAATGACACTATAAATTATGAAACTCTTAATCTAAATGTACCGGTATATGGTCTATCGCAAGTTGATATTACCATTCCAGAAAGCGAAGGTGGCGAAATCACTGTCTCTAACCAAAATGTACTTGAAGGCGAAACTGTAACCATTACTATAACACCAGACTTTGGATATACTTTAGATAGCATTACGATTAACGGAGTAGATCATGCTGGCAATGTGGATGCAAATACTCTGGTGATAGTGGCTGGAACCAGTGATTTAGAAATTATTGCTACTTTTACGCCAATAGTTTATGAAGTAGCTGAAGGAGCCGAACAAGTCTATACCATAGGCGAAGATAGTGAGGCAAAATTCAGAATTAATGCTAGCTATGAACTATTTGAAAATGGTGGAGCAGTTTATGTAGACGACCTACTAGTTGATCCTACAAACTATACTTCTTGGGATGGGAGTACTTATATTAAATTTGCTGATGAATACCTCAGTACTATAGCAATAGGCGCACATACACTTAAAGTAACCTTTAATGACGGCGGAACTGCTACAACTACCTTTACTATAGCAGAATCTGAAAGAGATTTAGCAACGCCTAATACTGGTGTCTTTGCAATGATTAGTGGTGGAGCCACCGCAACGGTTGGCGCACTGGCTGTGATATTAGTCGTATTTATAATTGTACAGAGAACAATATGGAAAAGGCAAAGGAAAATAAATGAATCCAAACACTAAACTCTTAGTTCAATCAGCTTGTTGAGTTTGGGTCCTTTTATCTTTTTAAAACTATGTTACAATCGTGTTACATCAGCAACATTCGCCGCGAGGCTATCTACCTCGTACCTTACCTTGTAGAACTAGCAATTGGCTAGGTGCTTCATGATAGAATATTTGCAAGAGGTTTTCTTATGAGCATGGATAGTAATTTGATTATAAAAAAAAATATCACTACAAAGAGACAAAGTTGAATCATTTGATAAATATCCTTTTAATATTAATATTGTAAAAAACTTTAAAGCATTAAATTTTAATTCGCAGGTTACTTTCTTTGTTGGCGAAAATGGAATTGGAAAATCAACTTTTATAGAAGCAATAGCAGTATCATTAGGATTACCTGCAGAAGGTGGAACTGAAAATTTCAGATACGAAACAAAGAATACAACTTCAGAATTATCTAGCTATTTGCGAGTTGGGATATATAATAAGCCGAAAATGAAGTTTTTTCTTAGGGCAGAAAGTTTTTATAATTTCTCTTCCGAAGTCGAAAGATTAGTCGAAGAAGATGGTTTCGACTCTTTATATAGTTCGTACGGAGGAAATCTTCATGAATGTTCTCATGGAGAATCATTTATTAGATTAGTTCAAAACAGATTTTCTGACCATGGACTATATATATTGGACGAACCAGAAGCTGCTTTATCTCCACAAAGACAAATGTCTTTATTATATCTAATTGATCAATTATCAAAAGAAGGCAGTCAATTCATAATTGCAACTCATTCGCCAATACTAATAAGCTATAAAAACGGAAAAATATTAGATTTAAACAATAATTTTAAAGAGGTTAAATATAAAGACACAGATATATATTCGTTATATAAAATGTATTTAGACGAACCAGAGGCAATGCAACATAGGTTGTTTAATTGATCGGAAGGCCAAAAAGCCACCTCGCCACTTCTGTCTCCAACACCATGGTCCAAAAAAGTCTTTTCCGTTAAAAATTCAATATGATATACTATATATAACAGCAAATAGTAACATTATAACCGAAATAAATTAAGCATGAATGTAAATAAAGAATTAATTAATTTCACAGAAAAAAACCTAAAACCGAGATATGAGAGCAGCGGCTACGCCGGCCATGGATGGAAGCATATCGAGAACGTAATTAAACGAAGCTTCGACTTGATTAAAGAGTTTAAACTTGATGTTAATCCGGACATAGTGTATATCGTTGCGGTCTACCACGATATCGGTTACGAAAAAGACCCCGAAAATCACGAACGGGTTTCGAGCGAAATGTTTTTGAATGACAAAAGAATTCAAGAATTTTTTAACGACGACGACATAATGTTGATAGCAAACGCAATCGAGGACCACAGGGCATCCCTAAAGAATAAGCCAAGAAACATCTACGGCGAACTCGTCTCCTCTGCGGACAGAGCAATCGACGTGAATGATATACTAAAGAGATCAATCAAATATCAATACGAAAAACATAAATCAGAAAACCCAGCCATGGAGGATGTGATTAACTATTCGTTCGAAAAACTGTCAAAAAAATACGGAAATCATGGATATGCAAAAATGTATTACCAAGATAAAAAATATAAAGATTATCTAAAAAAAATTAGAAAGCTCCTATCAGATAAAGGCAAATTTAAAGAAGCCGAAACGGAAATCATCCTAAACTCTCCAGACCTAATGCAAAAATTATGCGTAAAACCAGAACTAAAAGAATATATTAAAAAGCATGTTTTTCCAGAATATAGCAAAAATGAACCAGCCCACTCTATAGATCACATTAAATACGTAATCAAGCGCAGCTTTGAATTAGTTAAAGAGAATAACCTTGATGTTAATTTAGATATGGTATATACAATTGCAGCATATCACGACATTGGTCATCATATTGATTCCGAAAATCACGAAAAGATTTCTGCCGAAATAATGATGAAAGATAACAATCTTGGACGATACTTCACTCAAGAAGAGAAGAAACTAATGAAAGAAGGCATAGAGGATCACCGAGCATCAAGCAAAACAGAGCCAAGAAGCTTATATGGCAAAATTGTTTCTTCTGCCGACAGGAATAATACAGTCGAAGCCTGTCTAAAGCGAACTTATACATATGGAAAAAAGTTAGCGCCAAACGCGACAGATGAAGAGTTGTTCTCAAGAGCATATGATGTACTAAAACAAAAATTTGGCGAAAATGGGTATGCAAAGTTTTATTTTAAAGACACATCCTACGAAAACTTCCTAAAACAAATAAGAAATCTACTAAGCAATAAGGAAAAATACATAAAAACCCAAAGAGATTACATAAGAAAAATAAAAAAAGAGAGAAAAATATAGATTTGATTTGACATAATAACTTAAAAAAAATAATTAATCTCAAAAAAGCTATTCTAAAAAAATACAATAAGACGATAAAAGTATGATATAATAAAAACATACATGCCGTCTTAGCTCAGTTGGTAGTAGCGCATCCATGGTAAGACCATGGTCCTACCCCTGAACGCTAAAATGGCAAGTTGAGCACATTTTATCATATGCCGCTATAGCTCAGTTGGTAGAGCGTCGCCATGGTAAGGCGAAGGTCACCAGTTCAAACCTGGTTGGCGGCTCCATATAGCATCAGAAACACCTCGTTTCATTTAGTCAATTGACTAGGTAGAACGAGGTGTTTTTCGATGGATCCGTTATTCAATTATGCAATTTCGTTGATGATGGTTTCAGAGTGGCCAACCCACTAGTACATCCCCTATATTAACTTAACTGAGGAGAAATGTATGATTACTTGAAATCATTGAAGAATTGCTTTCCATATTTGCTCCGGCTTATATCGTACGAGCCATAAACTCCATTTATATTGTCGTCGTTATGAGCCGGAACAGGACCAAGTAGTTTTTCCCGAGCCGACGGCCGCAATTAATTAATTGGCAATAACAGCGTCTAGCACATTCAATTGCCAAGCGATAGTTCCTCGCAACGTATCGCTATATCTATAAATGCGTCGGCTCAGGAAAGGCTACTTGAATATTTGAGTAAAAGAGTCTGGAAGAATTACGTTCTTAGAATGATCCTTAAAATGTGGCGCAATTTGCTCTGGGCTATAACCTGCTATTCCGCATCCGATTTCCGTTACTAGGAAAGTAAGCTCTGGGTGGCTTTTGGCGAAATCTAGGAATCTGCCGATCTGGGCATACATTTCGTCTTCAGAGTCCATGGTGTTAATGGCATAACTTTGGCCCTGCAATCCCTCTGCTTGGCCCATCTTAGCTCCAAATTTATGTACGGCAGTAGCAGCGGCTCCACCAAGGTGAGCACCTTGACCATTGCTTCCAAAAACAAAGATTTCGTTTTTGTCTAGTTCGGTAATAAAGCCATACTTGTCGTAATTAGCCATTTTTCTTACCTTTTATATTTTCTTTTCTTTCGTAAACGTATCTTCCGTACTGCATAGGCCTTTCATCTTCAGTTATAACGAAATCTTTTGAGGTGCTTAAATATTTTTCAAACTTCTCGACGAGAGGGTTCGTATAATCTATGAATGCGTGTGATTTTTGCCCATCGATATCTAAATCAAGGGAAATATCCCAAAGGGATGCTACCCTTTCATAATAAGGATCATCTCTCTTGAGTTCGGCGCTAACAATGTACTCAAATTTTATTTTTTCCAAATATTCTGAGTTTTCACTCCTACTAATCCAACCTGGCCATTTTTCTTTTGTCATTTTTTCTCCTTAAAATATTTATCGTCTTCAAATCTTGTCTGAATAATCGGACATTTTTTCATTTCTAATAATTTATCAGCAATCTCGACTAATTCATCCGCTAAATAAACGTTCCTGCGCCATTCTTCCGGAATTGCCTCATAGCCGTAATAAGCACCTGCGAGTTGACCATAGATTGCGCCATTAGTATCGGTGTCTCCACCTAATCTAATTACTGCCATCATGCCATCTTTGAAATTATTGAAGTTCATCAAACCCCAAAGAGCAATAGTGAAGGCATCAACGATGTATCCACCGAGATTGCATAATTTCTCTCCGTCTTTTTCTAAAGCTCTATTTATTAGTTTTTCGGAGTTATCGAGATAGAAGTGGTCATATTCTTCGTTCATAATCCAACGTCCACAATACGAAGCAATATGGTTTTTAGGAAGCCCATGCAAAGCACAGTAAAGCATCGTTGCAAACAGTGCCGTCGTTGCTTCGGCGGCGATAGAGTTATGTGTTTCACGACAAGACAAAATTGCCATATCAATCGTAGGAGTAATGTCTTTTAAATCAATATACTCACCATCGTCATTTTCAGGATCAACGACAAGCTTTCCTTTTCTAAAGCCATCCTGCAAGGTAGGATATTTTTTATTTAAAAAAGTGTTAGCAATAACTACTGGTGCCAGCCGCATAATGGCGCCATTACCAGCGGATTCTGTTTTAGGATAATTTTTCGCCAATACGGGATAGCTATTATATTCGTCGATTGCTCGCTGAGTCTGCATACCCACATCGCAAGCCGGCATTCCATCATAGGTACGATAGCCTTCCTCGCTCCAAGCGCAAAATCTATTCATGATATCATAAGAATTATAGCCCTCATTCAAAAGCAAACTGTCAGCAATACAAAGTGCCATTTCAGTATCATCAGTCCATACACCTTTAGGTGCACGATAGTTTTCATGAAAATGTTCAATTTTATCGCCCATCTCTTTAATATAAACGTCAGACGGTTCAGGGAGAAATTCAACCGGAGCGCCAAGAGCATCGCCAATGGCCAAACCAACCAACATACCTCGAGACCGTTCGCGATAGCCTTTTATTTTCATATTATTATTATATCACGCATATATTCCCAGATAAACTCACGCCATAAGAATTGTTTGACATATAATCAGAAATAGTATATAATAAGATTCGACGTTAAGTAGAACATTAAGGCACTGCGGAAAGGAAAAACGACAAAGTTACACAGGACGACAAGAAAGGGAAACCATGCTCGAACAACTATGTCTCGCACTGGCGTCGCTACTTGACACCACGATTGTGTGGATAGCATCGATATGCTGCCCAGCAATAGTCAGAATAGACAACATCGCGACCACCATCACCGTGGTTTTCTTGACCACACTGATCGTTTACTGCATCCAACACATCTCATACGGGTTTATCGTGCGACTCGACAAAAAATACGAGCTGCACGAGCGAATCCATATCGTAACAGTAGTCAAGCCAACCAAATATAGGAAAGGTTATAGCTGCTTTAGGACAGCCGAAGACATGGAGGATGGGATATTGAATAACGCCGCCTTAAGTTGGGCGACAAAAACAGCCCGAATCTTCCTCAATATCCTAGTTCTTGGCGTCATGAGCGAACTGGTTGGCGAACCAACACTCGTCGGCATCACCCCAAAGATAGTGCTAGGAGCTTTGTTTTTCGGAGTAGATCGCGCTAGAGAGTATCTCCTCATAATCTGCGAAGTAGCGCAGCTGATTGACGAAAGCAACGCATTCCTTAAAAGATGAAATCACGAAGGCAGCGCAGGGGCCCCACTAAGGGGCCCCTTTTCACGTAAGAATTATAAAAATTCTACTTAGCTAAACGTTTCTTATCGTACTTAGATATTCCAAAGCCAAGAATCATCAGAAAAATCGGCTCGAAGAAAATTAGACCGAACGTAAAACCAACTCCATGTCCAAATACTTTAGACAAACGATAGCAGTTTACGATTCCAGAATAAACACAGACAAAAACGATCATAATTGTAGCAAATAGAGCCATAGGGTGAGCACCCCATTCATAGACTTCAAGCTGCGCTTGATTCATTCCAAGCGGGTTTGACCCATCAGCAATATACATAATAGCAGCACAAACGGCAGAACCGATAATCCACCAAAACCAGTTTTTCATTTTTGTAATCTTAAACAAAATATAATAATTATAAATAGGAATGATAGACTTCCAACCTGGTTCACCGGCTTTCTTAAAGACTCTCCATAAAGCAATAATCTGAAGCAGGTACCAGAAACAAGAAAAAATAAAAAAAGTAGAAAATGTTGCAGCAACGACACCAGTCGCTACTACTGTTGCGGCGTAACTTTGATCCATAAAAACTCCTTTAATTATTGTTAAGCTTATTTTAATATTTCTTCAAAGAAAAAACAAGTTTTTTTAATGATGCTAATGACGATGCTTTAAAGAATGATTGGGAATAATAAGTTCGATTCCGTGCTTAATTATAAGAATCGAGATTATAAGGCTCACACAGGGCTCGATATTTATTTGCCAAATCAAATGAACTAAAACTGATAATAGTACAGCACCACCAATAAGACTATCATTAATCGTTTCAACACTACTAGCAACTAAAGTGCTAGAAGCGACCCTCTCGCCCGTAATCTTGAGATATCGCCCGAGCAGAGCTTTTGAGATAATACTGATAATCATAACTACAATAGCTGACAAAGAATATTCAATCGGCTCAGGATTTATTAACCCCTCAACTGACTCCACAATAATATGTATTCCAACCATCAAGATTATCAGAGCAATAAAGACAGCCCCAATTTTCTCTATCTTTTCGTGACTAAGTTTAATTCTTTCAACAGAACCAATTTTTTCGCTAATAATTACAACAAAACCAGAAATTGTATCGATTAACCCATGCAAGGCGTCTGATGTTATGGCTACGGAATTAGAAAGAAGACCAACGGTCATCTTAAAACCCGCTAGCAATAGATTAACCAATACAGCCAAAAAACCGGCCTTAAGAACCGTCACCGAATGAGTGTGATTTGATGATGATCCGTCCGACATCTTCAACTAATTTTATCATAAATTTGTTATAATAAAACTAGCAGAAAGGAGTAAAATGTTCAATTTAGAAGGAAGAGTGGCAGTAGTCTCAGGAGCTTCTTCTGGATTAGGTCAGCAAATGGCACTAGCTCTAGCCAGACAAAAAGCTAGCTTAGTTATTCTGGCTCGCCGCTTAGAACGTCTAGAAGAGCTAAAGCCAAAGCTATTAGAGAAAGGAGCAAAAAAAGTTTTAATCATAAAATGTGATGTAACAATAACAGAAGAAATAAACCAAGCAGCTAAAAAAACCGAGGATGAATTTGGAAAAGTAGACATTTTAATCAATTGCGCCGGAGCTTCTAAAGATAAAGGCGTAATTGATATGACAGACGAAGAATGGGATTTTACAATCAATACAGACGAAACCAGTGTTTTCAAAATGACAAGAGCATTCGCTAGCATCATGAAAAAACACGGATATGGTAGAATTATCAATATCGCCTCTATGTATGGCCTAGTTGGCAACACGGAAATTAGCACCGTAGCCTATCATGCTTCTAAAGGAGCAGTAGTCAACTTCACTAGAGCCGTAGCCGCAGAACTCGCAACTGATGGAATAACCTGCAACGCAATCTGTCCTGGTTATTTTTACACAGAGCTTACATCCTCCGTCCTTGATACTCCTAGATTTCAAGATTTCGCAAAAACCCATGTACCAATGAAACGCTACGGCAAAGAAGGTGAGCTGGATGCAGCGGTCGTATTTTTAGCATCAAGCGAAGCCTCATATGTAACTGGCGCTATTTTGCCAGTTGATGGTGGTTACACATGTATTTAATCAATAATAAGAAAGGACAATAATGAAAACCAAATATACCGGCACCAAAACCGAAAAAAATCTAGAAGCTGCATTTGCGGGTGAAAGCCAGGCGCGCAACAAATACACATTTTTCGCCTCAAAGGCTAAAAAGGATGGTTTTGAACAAATTGCAGCTATCTTCCTTGAGACTGCCGACAACGAAAAAGAGCACGCCAAAATGTGGTATAAGGAACTTCACGGCGGAGAGGTTGAAGAAACAATGACAAATCTAGAATCTGCTGCTGATGGCGAAAATTATGAATGGACCGACATGTACAAAGGATTTGCAGAAACGGCTCGCGAAGAAGGATTTAATGAGCTAGCAGACAAATTTGAGGCCGTAGCCGCAATCGAAAAATCCCACGAAGAAAGATACCGCAAATTACTATCTAATGTTAAAGAAAAGAAAGTATTCTCAAAAGATGGCGACGCAATTTGGGTTTGCCGAAACTGCGGCCACATTGTAGTCGGCAAAGAAGCACCTGAGGTTTGTCCGGTTTGCAATCACCCACAAGCCTATTTCGAAATCAAAGCAGAGAATTACTAAATTTGGGGCAAGTGTGATATAATTATCGCAGGCCGTGATAGCTCAGTTGGTAGAGCAGCCGCCTTGTAAGCGGCAGGTCGCCAGTTCAAGCCTGGCTCACGGCTCCAAAACTATTATGTTTTTTTTGACAAAAATAAATTGATTCGGGTTATTGGAATGATTGAATAAAAGGAGGTAATTGATGTCGTTGGAATTTAGGCGCAGGAGATCCCTTGAAGGCCTTAATGATTACGATGAGCATCTTGACGAAGAAACTAATGAGAGAGCATGGGATAGCTTAAAAAAGACTTCCCCATTTGAGCCAGATGTAGCCGACAGAAGAATGATAGAAGAAAGTAAACGTCGGACAATGGAAGGCCTGGATAGTATCACCGGTACTGCTAGCTCAGATGAAGAAAAAGCTCGTCAAGACGTGCTTGACAGCTATCGACATGATGAACCTGAAAAAACTAGCCCAGATCAGTTCTTCGGTAAATCCAAAATTAGTCCGTTCGCTAAGTTGATGGCGGAACGCGGAAGAGTATATGCAGCAAGTCAAGGTGAGCCCCAAATGCTGGATAGAGTGGCAGCTGCAGAAGATTGGATAAGGAAATTAGATAACTCCGCTATAGGAATAAGCCTTCTTAGCGAAAATTATTACTATAATTTTTCTAGTGATGGAATAGCGTATCAAGGTCTTCCTGCCAAAATCCAAAAACGTGTTCACGAGAAAAATGCAAATTTTATTGACACCGTAGTTAAGCCTATTGTTCAACACGAAAATATTAGTTTAGAAGATATACAGGACGTACGGCGTGGTGTCCGTAAATTAAGGGCATATTCTTCCAGCTGTCATGACTCTATTTTTCTTGTTGCTAAACTACAGAAAATTCCCGTTCCGACTAAAATAGCAGAAAGCGAACGATTCATGAGGCGGACTGAAGGATTTGCTTGGCAAATTACCCATCGAAATTACGAAGAATACATAGAAGATGGTTCCTTCAAATTTAATGTTAGTGCGTTCTTCTCAAAAAACGACGAAAATATTAGTACGATAGATATTCTTGCGCAAACTGGTAACATAGACGGACTTACTGCGCTTTATAGTTTAGGTAGTTTAATGCGACAAAATCAGTTGCTTCAGCCTAGAACTAAACAAGTGCAAGACTGGGATGACAAATCGCATTTCTATCGAGAGAAGGAGTTTAGAATAGATACAAATCGAGAGGGTAACGAATTAATCGATGGTTTGAAATCTACAATTCTCTGCTCATTAAGCATAGTTGACGATGAGATTTTTGATAGATTAATTGAATTTTTCGATGAAAAGTTAGAAGACGAAACGGATATTTTGGAATTAGCTGATGCCGCCGATAGAATAACCGATGAAAATCGTAAGAAAAAACTAGAAAAAATGATTAGGCAAAAGATAGAAAGAAATGGACATTCAATGCGCCAAGACGCCAAGATTGACGTAATCCAATATTATTACCATTCTTTACATCTTCAACAATAAATTCAGCGTGTGGCGAAATCAGAAAAATATGTCTATATATAATTACATGACGATGGCATTGAGGAGAGTGAAAGCATCGCCGAGGTTTTGAAACGGGCAACGATAGAAGAAGCTAGTTGGTTGATTTTTTAATATTAAGCCAATTGTCTATACCTTAGAAAGAGGAGAGGATTAACATAACACCAACTCATGGGGTAAAGGCATTTCATGTGTGTTTAGAACTAAACTTACTAAACAAGTTGGTGTGAGCGAGATTTATCTCTTCCAAAATATATTCAGGTTATTTTTTTCAAAGTGATAAACAAAACTTCCTTTTTTAGGTTCTGCGATAAAACAGGTTCTAACGATACTAAATAATCGCTCCTTTTTGTGTTATAATAATCTTTATGGATATATTCTTAGGTGTAATTGGGGGTATTATTATTATTTTATTAACTATCCTCATTGTCATAACGTTAAGGAATAATAATTCCCGCAATCAAAGTTCAAACTTTAAGTCAATGGAGGAGAGATTAATCAGGGTAGAGGGTGAAGTCGGAAAAATAAACCCCGCCATTGACCGTAACTTCCGAGAAAATCGCAAAGAAATCGCCGAGAATCTAGATCGTATACAAAACAGCAACACCAAAAGCATCGAACAATTAAGAGTCGGCAACGAGAAAAAACTCGAAGAAATGCGTGAAACAGTAGACGAAAAACTAAAAGCCTCCGTAGAAAAACGTTTTAATGAAAGTTTCAAGTCGATTTCCACCCAGCTTACCCAGGTTTACCAGGGCCTAGGCGAAATGAAATCACTAGCCAGTGGCGTAGGGGACCTTAAAAAAGTTATGGAGGGTGTTAAAACAAGGGGAATCTATGGCGAAATTCAACTTGGAGCAATCATTGCCGATATCCTAAACAAATCCCAATACGAAGAAAACATTGCAACTAAAAAAGGCAGCTCAGACAGAGTAGAGTTCGCCATTAAGATGCCGGGCAAAGATAGTGAAAACTTGGTCTTTCTGCCAATTGACTCCAAATTCCCAGTTGAGAATTATTCAAGACTTATCGCCGCGTATGATAATGGTGATAAATCAGAAATCGAAAGATATTCTAAGGCATTAGCCACAGATGTCAAAGAGCAAGCAAAAAAAATCTCCACAAAATATCTCGACCCACCAATGACCACAGATTTCGGCATGATGTTTGTTCCAACCGAGTCGTTATATGCAGAAATTTTAAGAATTCCAGGGCTGTCCGATGAAATCCGTCAAAAATTCCGCGTTTCCATCACTAGTCCATCCACCTTGCCCGTAGCCCTAAACGGACTATTGATGGGCTTTCGTTCAGTAGCCATCGAAAAGCGCTCTGCCGAAGTTTGGCAAACACTCGGCGCCGTAAAAACCCAATTTGGCAAATTTGGCGACCTTCTAGAAGGAGTGCAAAAGAAACTTCAAGAATCCGCCAATAAGATCGAAACAGCCAAAACCACCTCACGCTCAATCGAACGTAAACTAAGAGATGTCGAAGAATTACCAGAACCTGATTCGGTCAAACTAATTGGAGAAATCTAAATGAAAGTCGGAATACTAGGCGCAGGAGCATACGGAACCGCACTAGGCGAAGTCGCAAAAAAGGCCGGCAACACCATAAATTATTATGATCCATTAAAAGGTTTTAATGACTTAAATGCGATTCTAAGTGAGTCGGAAAGCTTAATCCTATGCACTCCGGCCATGGTTTTGTCATCTTTAATTCCAAACCTACCAAAGGACAAACTCTCAGTAATAGCATCAAAAGGATTCTTATCTACTCAGCCATTTAAAAACTTTAAAAACCGCATTATTATCTCGGGGCCGGGATTTGCGGCGGATATAAAAGCTGGCAAAAAAACAAAGCTCACCGCAACAAATCAAAAAATCGAGCAAGTGTTGGGCAGTAACCAATTTATATACGAATATTCAAACGATGAGCAAGGTATTCTGATGTGCGGCGCACTAAAAAACGTTTATGCAATTTTGGCTGGATACCTAAATCTAGAACCAGAAACCCCTTCCTGGCAAAAATACATCAATGAAGCCTCTAGAGAAATCCAAGCGCTCCTATCACTAAATAGCGCCAACCCCGAAACCTTCAATCTATCTTGCGGGATAGACGATCTAAAATTAACCTGCGGACCATCTTCCAGAAACTACCAATATGGCCAAGCTCTTAGAAAAGACAAAAAAGCCAAATCAACAAAAACAGTAGAAGGATTAACCACCCTAAAAGAAATCAATAAAGGCAAAATCAAAATACCTGAGCGTGTAGTCTATCTAAACAAAACAATCGAAATCACAAAGGAGGCCCTATGTTAAATCAAAAGCAAAAAGAAGCAGTAGAATACCTATCGGGGCCACTTCTGGTTTTAGCCGGCCCAGGCACTGGCAAAACCCAGCTGCTATCAGAAAAAGTTGCCTATATACTAAAAAACACCGATACTAATCCAGAAAACATTCTCTGCTTAACATTTACAGAGACTGGAGCCTCCAATATGCGCGAGCGCCTAAAAACAATAGTTGGAGCAGACGGGCTTAAAGTCAATATTGGAACATATCACGCCTTTGGCTCAGATATTCTAGCCAAGTATAAAAACTACTCCGAGGATTACGATCGTAAGCTAGATTCAGCAATCGACGAAGTAACCCAGTACAAAATTATTAAAAAAATCCAAGAAAAACTCTCTGGCAAAGATATACTCCGTGGTGACTCTATAAAGGATATAATTAGTGTAATTTCGGCCGCTAAATCTAATAGTCTTACAGCACAAGATCTAGCCAAAATAGCTAAACAAAACGTTGAGGATTCAGAGGTGTTATCAAGCGTTATATCGCCCCTACTTAAAGAAGTTGTGCCTAGAAATTATCAAGCCTCATACGAAAAAGCCTATCATCCAATCTACGAATTACTAAAAAAATACGCAAACGAAACATCAATTATCGCCCTGGGCAAAACTACTTGGAAGCCCAAAATCGAGCGCCTAATCTCAATCTTGGCAAGAGACCTAAAAGAAGCAATTATAGAGGCAGAATCAACAGAAAAAATCAAACCATTATCGGCCTGGAAAGATAAATATTTTGAAAGAGATGTTGGAGGTAATTACCGACTCTGTGACAGAGTAGCCAACAAAAAACTCTACAGCATTTCGAACGTCATGAATGAATATGACAATTATTTAAGGGTAAATGGCCTATATGATTTTGACGACATGATTCAAGAAGCGGTAAAAGTATTAAAAAGCGACGAAGGTTTCAAAAATACTTTGGAAGAACGTTATCAATTCATCATGTTGGACGAATTCCAAGACACCAACCCATCACAGTTTGCCATCATTAAAGAACTAACCGATTACGAAAAGCCTCAAATCATGGCAGTGGGAGACGACGACCAAGCAATCTATGAATTTCAGGGGGCTCTGTCTACCAATCTAACGGATTTTCAAAGACACTACAACGCAAACGTTATACCCCTAGTCGAGAATTACCGCAGCACTCAAGAAATATTAGATTTTTCCAGAAAAATTATCAACGAAGCCCCAGATCGTTTTGCAGATAAGGAACTAATAGCACATAAAGCCAAGCCAAAAGAATCTCAGATATATCGTCATGAATTTCTTTCGTCCGATATGGAATATGGCTTTGTTGCCGATAAGATAGCTAAACTAATCAAAGCAGGAGTTCCTCAAAGTCAAATAGCAATCATCTCGTATAAAACCAAATATTTTATGCCACTTTTGCCTTTTCTAAAAAGCCACCCCGAAATCAAAATCGCATACGAAAAAAAAGACAATCTCCTAGAAGATGAAAAAATACATCAACTACTAACTATAGCAAGATACATCGATGAGCTCGCAAACAATAAGCGTCCAACGGTCTCAGCGTTAGAAATCCTTTCCTATCCATTTTTCAAATTACCAATACTAGAAGTCATTAAACTAATCGGTAAGGCTAGAGCCGAAAAACGTGCGGTTTTTGAAACCTTAGCAGAATCCGAAAATCAAGAAATCCGCGCCGTCGCCGAATTTTTTGCCAATCTAATAGCTAAATCATATAACGAACCACTCGAAATCTTTTTAGATTATCTAATCGGCACGGTAGAATTAAACGGATATCGGTCCAATTTTATAGAATACTATGCTACTCGCGATGATTATGAAGCCTTTACACTATACGAATCAGTAGCGGCTCTTCGCGGAAAGCTTAATCGTCATTTTGGAGAGATAAATCTCAAACTAAAAAACCTGATTGAGATGGTTGACGACTACGAAGATGCAGAAATGACCCTTAGCTCAAATAGCCCATACAAAGAGGCCGACGAAGCCGTTCAAGTTCTAACTGCCCATAAAGCAAAAGGTCTTGAGTTTGAATATGTTTTTATTATTTCGGCCGATCACACTGCTTGGGGTAAAGGCAAAGGTAATAACAATATGCTAGCTCTACCAAAGAACCTAGTCCAAATCCGGCACACTGGCACCACTGACGGCGAAAAACTACGCATTTTATACGTTGCCTTAACAAGGGCTAAAAGCACGCTAATCATCACGAATTCTCTCCATGATTTTAACGACAAATCGCCAGCCAGATTAGAATATCTCGAAGAATATCAGGATAAAGAAAAGATAATGTCGCCACTCATCCCAAGAGGCGAAGTAGAATTACACTACGAAGAAAGCGCCTACGCTCGTTCCGAATCTGGCCTTAAAAACTGGCTTGCTCCATATGCAAAGCTCTCTCCAGACATGAGGGCAATCTATAAAGATCGCATCAAAAACTATCGCATGTCAGCTTCTAGTCTTACTTCGTTTATAGATATTGTATATGCTGGGCCACAGGAATTCTTTAAAAACTATCTCCTCCGTGCCCCATATGAGCCAGAAACAGAGGCCATGGCCTATGGCGACCTAATCCATAAAAGCTTTGAAGCAGTAACCAATAAAAAACTAACGGACGCCGAAGCTGTCGACTTCTTTCTGGCCGAACTAGATAAAAAAGAATTATCTCAAGAAGTCATGCAAAAAATTCGCGAAAAGGGCCCCGAAGATTTATTAGTCGCACTTAAGGAATTTGGCAACTTACTACGTCGAGGCAAAGCAGAAGTCGACCTAGGAAGCGAAAAATTAGCCATTGCCGGAGTACCAGTAACCGGAAAAATCGACCACATCCTAATCGACGAAGATAATAAAAAAATCATAGTCTACGATTTTAAGACCGGTGGCTACCACAAAGAAAGATGGCGTTCCCACGCGACACTCTACAAATACATGCTTCAGCTTGGTTTTTACAAGTTACTACTCAACAATTCACCAACCTACTCTAAATATAAAGTAGAAGAAGCTCATATATTATTCGTAACCCCCGATAAGGACGGAGAAGTATACGATAAGCTATATGAATATAGCAAGGAAGACGAAAAAGAACTCGTATCCCTTATGAAGTCAGTCTACAATCTTGTGGAAACATTAGATTTTATAGACAATCCAGAAATATTTATTCCCCCTAACAACACTTTCGGTGTCAAAGATATCAAATCATTCGTAGCTAAGCTAATAGAAAAATAGGGGAATTCAGATTCGCCAGAAGACAAAAGTCTTGCTCCCCCGATAATTTTGTGATAAAATATAGATAATTATGGCAAAGAAGAATAATACTAAGAGAAAGTTAGTTGGTCTCGTTTCAGAGGAATCTGGAGTTCGCGCTTACTACACCAAGAAAAATACCATGAATACTCCTGATAAGTTGAGTCTTCGTAAGTATGATCCAGTACTAAGAAAGCACGTACTTTTTGTAGAAACCAAGAAAAACCTCGGGCGAAACGAAGTCAAAGAAAAGAAACGCTAAATCCACTTGACAAATAGTTTGGTATTTCCAAGCTATTTGTTTTTTTGTATTTTTCTTATCCGATATCTTAAATCATGCAAGATGTTTTGATAATACATAAAAGACTCGTAAGGACTAGAGTAGGCCGAAAAATACGCATGCACATCGCCATCATTCCAATACTTTGTACACATAGAGTACGGATGGTCGGAAGTAGTAAGCAACCTAAAATCGCGTATCAACGTACTATCATTAGTCTTTAAAACGTCTTCTCTAAGGCCATATATCTGCTCCATGGCAGAAATTTGCATCTTATTAGAAAGCCAAGCAGATAAATCGCGCTCAGCATCGGCCCAGGTGATGGTATCCGGAACAGATATCTCATCGGCTACGTCAAGAATATCACACGCCTCAGAAAGTGTTAAAAACTTATTATCATACAAAGACAACCAATCAGAAATTAAATTATTCATAAAATCAAAAATTCCAGTATCAGCCCATTGATGCTCACCGAAAGTCTCAAAATCCATAAATAAATTAACCAAGGGCCCCCGAATGCAATCCATCTTGAGCCAATCTAAGTATTTAGGCACAGTAAGAGGCCATTCCTTCCATCCGCGATTAGAAAACCTAAAGGCAATGTCGTCCGAAAGACGATAGTTTTTTAGGAGGAGCTTGATGTTTTTGCAGCCATACGGCCGATATAAATGATTCGGGCTACGCCACCCAAGAATTTTATCCCAGCCTTCAGCCAAAATACCGCTATAGCCCTGCTCGTCAGCCCAGGTGGCCAAGCTATCATTGTAAGCAAGCTCAGTATTACGAAAAATCTTAGGCTTAACGTCAAACAACTCAAAAACCTTTTTCTCATGCATAGAAACTTGCTGCTCAAATTCTTCGAGATTATAGAAAAAAGCAAGAGAGTGATAATATGTTTCACCAACAATCTCCACCCGGCCAGTATTAACCAAACGTTTAATTTGTGAAATTAATTCAGAATCCCATTTTTCTGCCTGTTCAAGCCAAGTACCGGTAATTGATAAAGAAAAACAAAAATCAGGATGCAATCTTAAATTCTGCTCGAGCAAATCCAACATCGGGTGATAGCTTTTCTCTGCCACTTTCTTAAAAATACGCTCATTAGACTCACGACTATTATAGTCACTCTCAAAGTAATTAGTACTATTTGAAATATCAAAAACAGAATACTCACGATATCGGATCGGTTGATGAATGTGTAGGTATAAACAGATCGCTCGCATCTAAAAAACCTTACGCTTAACAATTTTATTATAAATCTTCAGACATTTTTGCGCAAGCTCATCCCAAGTAATTTTTAGATATTCGTTTTTAACATTATCACGCAAAGATTCTAAAAGCGCAGAACTTCCAGCCACAGCTAACATTTCATCAGCAAGCTTACGGATATCCCAAAAATCATACTTTAGCGCCGACCAAATTACCTCAGAAACGCCAGATTGATTAGACAAAATCAAAGCATCCCCATGGTGAGCCGCTTCAAGAGCCGTCAATCCAAAAGGCTCCGAAATTGAGCTCATCACAAAAACGTCAGAAATTGAATAAATATCTCGAAGCTGTCGCCCACGGATAAACCCCGTAAAAAGCACATTGCTCGATATACCAAGCTCTGCCGAAAATTGAATCAACTCGTTACGTTCTTCACCATCACCAGCAAAAATAAACATTAGCTTGGGATTCTTAGAAACCGCAAGCGCTGCAGCGCGCATTAAATTCTTTAGTCCCTTTTGAAGCGTAAAACGGCCAACCGTAGAAATAATCTTATATCCATCTTTTTTTAATTCAGAGACAAAATCATAGAGAGTATCATCATATGAATATTTACCTAAACTATATTTTTCGTCTAGCGCGTTGTAAACTACCTCAATCTTGTTTAACGGAATACGATATTTTTCATGAATAATACGCCTAGTAGCCTCCGAAACCGCGACAATCCGATCCGCCATCATTAAACCCTCTTTTTCGACCTCATGAATTAGGGGGTTACCCATATTCATACCCGCTCGATCAAACTCAGTAGCATGGACATGTGCAATAAGTGGCAAATTGTAATTCTTCTTTGCTAAAACACCAGCCTCATATGTTAACCAATCGTGCGCATGTACTACGTCCGGCGTATTATCGGCTAAATATGAATCAACAAAAGCACAATATTCTTTTTGAACATCACGAATGGACATCAGGCCGCTATGACTGTGGCCAGGGATAATCTTTTCTGTTATTTTAGAAGATTCATAAGTACCATTTCCATAGCGATAAATTGGATCAATTTTAACAGCAGAAAGAATTTCCATATAGTCAATTCCAGGATGCTTAGCCTTATAGGGAACAACAAATTCAATATCAGCCCCCTGACGAGAAAGGGCATGAGTTAGGTTAAAACAAGCGACACCAAGGCCTCCGCTATTATGCGGCGGCAGTTCCCAACCTAACATAAGTATTTTCATCTATATTATTTTAGCACATTTTAAACATGTATGGTAAAATAATATAGTAATTTAAGTAGGGGTTTAGCTCAGCTGGTAGAGCACTGGTCTCCAAAACCAGGTGTCGTAGGTTCGAGTCCTGCAACCCCTGCCATTTTTATAAGACAAGTTTTTGTTAAGGAGCAGGACTCGGACCTAGCGGTGCGAGTCCTGCAACCCCTGCCATTTTTTATAAAACAAGTTTTTGTTAGAGAGCAGGACTCGGACCTAGCGGTGCGAGTCCTGCAACCCCTGCCATTTTTTATAAAACAAGTTTTTGTTAGAGAGCAGGACTCGGACCTAGCGGTGCGAGTCCAGAAGCCTCTACCATTTTTTATTTAAGGATTTTTGAAATATCAAATTATCTATGATACAATAGAAAATATTATGGAAGGTAATAAGATAAAACCACGAGCAATACTAGTGTTCGGTGCGCCTTGTAGCGGTAAGACCACATTTGCCAGTAATTTTGCAAAACGATACTCACTCGCATTTTTTGACCTAGCAACCATCAAAGAAGATAACGATTTAACTCGCAAGCAAATCACACTAATTGTAGAATTGCTAGCACACACAAAACAGAATTTAGTTCTGGAAGGATGCCTCGATACCGAAAGCGATCGCAGCGAAATTCGTTCAATATTATATAACGCCGGCTACGATCCATCTCTTATTTGGATTCAAACCGATGTTTCCACTATTCGTAATCGCATGAAATTCAAATTTAAGAGCGTAGCAAAAGCAAAAGAAGAATATTCCCGTGCTATAAAATCCCTAGAATCACCAAGCGATAATGAACATCCAATTATTTTATCCGGAAAACACACCTTCGAAACTCAAAACAAGCATGTGCTTTCTGGTCTAGCAGATTTTAAGATTAATGATCGTAAAAGATAAAGAATTTGGGGAAGTAATCGTTAGAAAAAGTCCCTTGTCGAGGAACATTAAATTTTCAATCTCAACTTCTGGCAGATTATCGATGTCCGTACCAACATATACATCTAATTTTCTAGCAAAAAGATTTTTGGAGACCAACCGCAAGATGATTCGCGAAAAACTACCACTTCGCGACCCTAGCGAGCAACGAGCAAGGGATTATCAAAAGAAAATTCTTACCAAAAAAGCCAAAGAATACTTACCTTATAGGCTTGAATACTTCGCAAAGTTATATGGCTACAATTACGACAAGTGTCGCCTGTCCCATGCCAATACGAGATGGGGGAGTTGTTCATCAAATAAAACAATATCACTGAACATTGGGCTTATGAAAGTCCCGGAAGTCCTTCGCGACTACGTAATTTTGCACGAACTTGCTCACCTTAACCATATGGATCATTCAAAAGAATTTTGGGCAGAAGTAGCAACTCATGACAAAAATTACAAAATACACGAAAAAAAACTAAAGCATTTTAGTCCTGGACTTTAAAAAAGCTTGTGCTATAATTTAGTTTAAGGAGGAGATGTGGAGTTAAAACGTCGTCTAGACCCTAAAATTATTTTGATAGGTCTATATGTTGTTTTTCTAATTATCTATGTTGCAATTGGGCTAAGGCCAGCCGAAGCTACCAAATACGAAATAGATGGCAAACTAGATATCCCAAGCATTGGATTAATGTCCGATGTCACAAAACTAACGCTAACGGGCGGAAAACTCGAATCACCAAACGAGATAGTAGGAAGCTACTCCACTTCAAATAATAAAATACTTTTAATCGGCCACTCGACAACGGTTTTCCATAATCTAAATCAAATTAAATTAAATGACACTATTTACTATGACCACCAAAACTACAAGGTCACAAATATCGAAGTTAAAGAAAAGTCGGCCATTCATATGAGAGAAATCTTAAACGCAGAAGATAATAAGACTATAGTACTAATGACATGCGCCGGAACCCTGTTTCAAAATGGCGATGCCACCCATCGACTAATTATAACCGCTGTAAGCGAATAGCAAATCCACCACCCGGGGCAATATAGATACTAAGGGTGTCGCCGCTTTTAATCTTTTTAGTATTAGTCTCATAGACCAAGGGATTACTTTTGTAATCAGAGTTTTTTGCGTCAGAATAAATAGTTGCTTGATATTTTTCGTCTTCCAAAAAATCCAATTTAACACTGATCGTTCTACCTTCTTCGTTTGTTACGCCGCCAATATACCAATCTGCACTGTCGCGATCTTTTCTAGCAACAACATAGTATTCACCAATTTCACCGGCAAGTGGAACAGTTTTTTCAAAATTAATGGGGACATTCCTGATAAAGTTAAACAACTCATTATAACGACCAGAATACATAGAAGGCCGATCTGCCGCCATCTGCATACCAGAATAAATCACCACAAAGTAAGCGAGTTGTCTTGCGATAGTAGTAAAAATACGTTTTTTGGGGTTTTCAATATCAAATATTCCACTAGTATAGTCCATACCGCCAGACAATAACCGGGTATAAGGCAAATAGCAAGCATGCGATGGCGATAAAGAACCGCCTTCATATTCCTGTCCCCTTGCGCCTTCACGAGTCAAAAGATTTGGCCAAGTACGTTCAATTCCAGTGCCTTTAATTGGCTCATGAATATCAAGGCAAATATGTCGGGCGGCCGCCATCTCGATTGTCTTTTGATAATGATTAACTCCTCGTTGAGAATGATGATATTCTGGACGCCCATTAATAATCATTTTACTGCCGGCATATCCAGTCTTTATGTAACGAATACCATTTTTGGCATAATAATCGTAAGCCTCCTCAAGCTGGTTTTCGTAATTATCCACAAATCCCACCGTCTCATGATGCCCGACCAACTCAATATTTCTCTTGCTAGCGTATTTCGCAACTTCCGGCAAATTAAAATCAGGCGTAGCAACTGTAAACTTATTATTAACTCCATTTTTAAGCCAATCACCTTCCCAACCATCATTCCAACCCTCAATCAAAAGACCAGAAACACCGAGCTTTACGGCCTCGTCAATATATTCCTTAGCATGGGCCGTGGTAGCACCGTGCTTATCGCCAGGAGCCCAAGTCCACTCACCTACATACATCGCCCACCAAATACCAATAAACTTTAGCGTCCTAACCCAAGAAAAATCTTGATTTGGGGGTTCATTTAAGACATAAATCAGGCGATTCTTGGTTAAATCAATAGCAGAATTCGCTATCATAACAACTCGCCACGGAGTAGAAAAAGGCAAAACAACATGGGCTTTCGTATTGTCGGACAGCGGAGTAATAACACATCGCATCGTAGCGTTTTTAGCCTCCAACGTCATTGAGCCGTAATCATATAAAGCAGCCTCGTGTATGCACCCAAAAATACCGTCAGGCGTCTTAATCGTAAGGGGGGTATGCACCGGCTCGGACAGATCGCCCAGTCTAGCTTTTTCATAATTATATTCATATCTATCGGGCATAAATGCTGGAATCTTAAAAGCGACACTCGAAGGGTTAAAACCAAACTCCGTTAGCTCATCCTGAATAGTAATTTGCCTAAATTTTGGCTGAGGGGGTACCTCATACCTAAAAGCAACACCGGTATTAAAAACCCTAAAACGAATAGTCATAATGCGACCAAGCGTACGATTTTCGGCAACAAAAAACGAAGTTTCATGATAAGAGTTATCGATGAATCGATCCTCACCCCAAGGCATCTCAACTGTTTCCGAATGATCAATATGCTGGGCACGAATTAAAGAAAAATTATCGCCAAGTACGCCTTCACCACAAATATTAAGAGCCAATCTAGAATTTCTTATCAACACAGAATCGTTTACATAAACAGAATAACCAATTCTGCCATTTTTGATTGTAAACCTACATTTTATACGCTTATCCGGAGACGTTATTTCAATCTGAGAACTTTTTGTCTTGCGGCGTCTTAACATAAGCCTATTATATCATAAAGTAAAGATGATACGCTGTGCTATAATTAAGGCAATATGAGAAGACAAAAAAATCGATTTAAAAACTTTTTTATAAAAATTTTAATCTTTTTGGCAGTATTCGCCTGTTGTTTTTTGGGATTCCAGTTTTTTACAAAAACAGGGTTATTTCGCGTACCAGGAGTAGTCTATTATGACGAGGAACTATCCGAAGAAGAAATATCTCTCCTAAAAGGGATTTTTACCGAAGATTTAGTGCTAGATAAGGATGTTCATATTTCAGTAAAAGAGTATTTCGAGAAACCAAATTTAAAAATAGGTGATTATCTATATCAAATATATGTACCAGTTACGGATTTTTATAGCGAAAAAACTAATCTAGATATAGATAATCCATCAAATCTGTTTGCGGATCCATATATAAAAGATTATGAAATAATCAGTATAAACGACTTAAATTTCGACAAAAAATTACTATCCCTCAATAATAAATACTACCTAGACGATTTCGAATCTGGAGCGGTCTTTAAAGTAATATCTTTTGAGTCAGAAAAATTTAAAGAAGAAATAGAGCCATTAGTAAAATCATCATTTGATAAGTCCTTTCCGGACAAATCATCGGTATTAACTTTTGCACAAACAGGAGTCACGGCGCTTTCCCGCGGAATGAATAAAAAGCTGAACCAAATAGAAGATGCTTCTTACTTTGCGGCAAATATTAAAGACTTTTTATCGGCATTTGATCTAACTCATACATCGAACGAATCATCATTTTCTGAAATGGCAAGCGACGGAAATATATGTTCGGACCCAAGATTTATAACTACGCTAAATGACATCGGGCTAGACATAGTAGAGTTAACAGGAAACCACAATCAAGACTGCGGCAATTTAGACGCTACCAACACCATTGATATCTATCAAGAAAACAACATTAAAATAGTCGGCGGAGGTAAAACCGCCGAAGAAGCCGCAAAACCATTAGAAATAAGCGAAAAGAACACAAATATCACGTTTCTAGCCTACAACCAATCGACAGGCGGCGCAACGCATGGTAATACTCCAGGTGCCAACCAATACTACGAAGAAAATGCCGTAGCCGAAATAAGCGCAGCAAAGAATCGTGGTGACTTCGTAATCGTGGATGTGCAGTACTATGAATGTAGCGCCTACGCATCAGAAACCGAAGATACAACCTGCGATTACGCTAATTCATCCGCAGGCGATCAGGTTGGATTTTTTAGACATTTGATTGACTTAGGTGCAGACGTTGTGGTGGGAACCTCGGCGCACCAACCACAAACGTACGAATTATATAACGGTGGAGCAATATACTATGGACTCGGAAATCTATTTTTTGACCAATACTGGTGGCCAGGTACTACTCGTAGCCTTATTTTGGCACACTATTTTTATAATGGAAAATTACTCCAAACAAACATCATGCCAACGGCATACGATCAAAACTTCCAAACGTCTTTAATAGAGCCTGAAGATGCAAAAATATTTATCGAAAGATTAAAATCCGCTAGACCAAAACAATAATCTTAGTAAGTACTAAAGAACTGCGACCAATAAGTTTTATAATTCGAATCGATGTCGAATTTAAAACCAACCGCTAACTTTGTATATTCTGGATTTAAGATATTTGCTCGATGGGCATCAGACCCCATCCAAAGCGCAACGGTAGTAGCAGGAGATACGGCGGCATTCCCAATTGCCAGGTTTTCTCCGCTTGTGCCACCGGAATTAGGGACCGGACAAACCGTAGACCAATTAGCGCCACTTGGACGGGTATGACTATATAGGGTCTTAGTTTCCTCGGCCCGAATATCAGCTGCATTGGCACAAGTATCACCCCAAGATAAAGTCTCTAAATTATTCTTGATACGAATTTTATTAACTAAAGTTAAAACTTCATATTTCCACTGCTCAACTGGTGGCTCAACCACGGTTACTTCTATCGAATCCTTACGCGAACCGTCATAGGTACCAGCAGTAATTGTAGTCGTACCAAATCCTCTTATAACTGGGTATCTACACGTCTCGCTATCATATCCTAGCCATGTTCTTGCAGAATCATAAAAGCCTCCTATTACACTTTGGTCAGAAGTCTGCCAATACATGTCCCCAAGATCAGTTAAACTTCCACTTACGCAAATATCCGTATCTGGCGTCGCGTAAATCACAACCGAATCCTCGTTCCATAATTCTCCAGAAGGTACGGGAGAATTGTTGAATTCGTGCCCAGCAGATAAAGCAAGATCCTCATTATAAACCGGAAGCACCTTGCCGGCGTCCACCTCCGAGTTCGAAACCGATTCAAGCAGTTCTAATTCTCCAACCTCATCTTGAACAATATCAGATCGTTCGTCTACGGCACGAAACTCAAAACCATTTCCAAACCATATGGCACTAGCAATCAAAATGCCAGCAATTAATATCGCAGCGGCATTAATTGATAGTAAAATAGTAGTTTTACTGTTTTTAACTTGTTCGTTTCCCATTTTTACTGTTTTGTTTATTATTAATTGGATGACCAGAAATCAAATATCTTATGGTTAAGTAAGCCTGATTCATGGCCGGCATCAAAAGCAGGAAAACTAAAATCATAATAAAGTTTAGAATAATTACTTCTGACGAAGGAGTGGAACCACGGAACAAAGCGGCAAATATAATCGAAAAAATCACCATATATATAATAGCAACAGAGCATAAAAGCACGGTGTACGAAAAAATCTTTAACCACATGGATGCAAGGTTGAGGGACCGATAGCGCAAAATAGAATAATAATAAGAAATAATAGTCGCAGAAAGCGACAAAGGTCCAAGCCATATTAAAGACCAATTTCCCATAATTGGTAGGATAATTTCCGATAAGGCAATCACAAGGCTAGAGATGCTAAAAGCCACCATAATGATCAAATCACCCTTTTGTTTACGACTAGAATGAGTTTTAACGCACTCTTTAAGCAAAGCAAGAACAATAGCCGAAACAATAGCACAAATATACAAAACGTATGTTATGTAAAATAATCCAACATTGAGACTTATTTTATTGCCAGAAGGCAAGATGGTAATTTCCGAATAAAGTAACTCTGGCTTAGCAAAACTAATTCCAGCAATTACGCCACCAGCGATAGCAAAAAGAAGTACCAAAAGCTTACCGTTATGCTTATGCCACATCACATAGCTTAAAAACGAAATATCAATCAAAATTGCAGTCACAAAAATCCAGTTAACATGCCAAGCAAGATTAAAGTGACTATCCTGATTCGCTGTCAAAAAAATCAAAATTGCAGCCGTCCAAATTGCCGCAAAAAGGGCCGAAAGGAAAAACCAAAAAGCTCTCGCTTTATCACCTTTTTTGGCTCCAAAAAAAGTCACCACCCCAGACAAAAAAGTTAGAATTGATACTGTACTAAGTAATATTATGATTAATTGCACCGCACCTCCTTTTGATTAATTATACCACAAGTTTTATCTACGAAAACCACGATTAAATATATTATTTCCGCTGCCAACAGTAGTAGTAACATCAGAAATAATAAAATCCTGGAATTTTTCTTCGTTTATATAAACAGCATACGTCTCTCCAAGTGTAAAATCAGTAGACCCAGCCGCCAAATAATTAAACTTTTTAGCAGAAATATGAGATAAAATCGTGATGTTATCAGCATTTTTAATTTCAATTTTAGTATTTGCGCCAAGCTGTTGTGGGAAAAACATACTTAGATTATTAACCGAAGATGAATTCCCGAGTGTCTCTGCCATACCACTTGAGCCAACTGCAATCACAACGCCACCGTTCATCGTAATTCCAAGTCCACTATCAAGCGATCCGTTACCATCATTAGTAGGTCCATCTATTATCGTAGATCCACCATTAAAATAGATATATCCATTCGAATCCACACCATCACCTCCAGCATTAATATAAACTTCTCCTCCGTTTATTGAAAGAACGCAACTAGAATCGGTATTCTCGTTACTCGCTTTATTTCCAGCATTTACCCCATCATCGTTGCTAGAAATACTAATGTTGCCACCATTTATAGCAATCACCTGAGCTTCAAGTCCTTCATATGAGTTCAAAATATTAATGGTGCCACCATCGATACTAAGCTCATGATTAGCACGAATACCATCGTCACCCGCTGAGATTTCAAAAACACCGCCAGAAATTAAAATAAAACCTTTATCCCTATCAATACTATTAGTAGACGTAATGGCATCGCCCTTAACATTAATAGAGAAATCACCACTTACAACGTAAACCGAGTCCTTTCCGCGAATACCATCGTCAACAGCCTCTATTTTATAATGACCACCTTTAAACTTTACATCATCTTTACCAACAATCCCATCCTGGTAATTAGCCACAAGACTCAACGAGCCATTCCCTTGAAAAATCAAATCTTCTTTACTATAAATCACCCCATTAACATCCTCGTCATAACTTGAATCAAAAACAGTTCCATCGCTAAGATAATTATCGCCAACTAGTTCAATCACAAGATTATTGGCAGAAAAACAAGCAATAGCTGACCCAGAAGAATTATGGATGCTGACATTATCAAGAAGTAATCTAACATCATCAACTCCCGCATCAACCTTAATTAAGCCATCACTAATACTACCAGTCAAATAATAAGTGCCAGATTTTGTAATTGTAAGGGAATCAGATAAACTAACTTCATAAGTTTGATAGCGACTCCAATCTATTTCCTCGTCACTATTATCTAACGATATATCGTTACTTGTATCAACCAGATTTTTATTTTGCGATACACTTAAAACTACAGCCAAAATCAAGACAAGTATCAAGATGCTAGCAACTACAAAAAGACGATAGTCAATCTTATTTCTAGTTCGCATGCGCCTTAAATATCCTCCTCACAACATGGTTCCGATAAAAGAACCTTTAGATTAGAGTTTTTAACCCGAATGTCATCAAGAAGTTGTTTCTCTTTTGCGCCATTTTTTAACCTAATATCATAGGTTAGCTTATATAGCGAACCCATGTTGACAGTTTTCATTTTGACAAGGCGAGCCTCAACTGTGTATTTCTCAAAAATATCTTTAAAAACATCATCGTAATCCAAATCCTCAGGAATCACGATTTTAAGAACTCGCTCATTCTGATTTGGCTCCAAGAAATGTGTATAAGAAAATAAAACTATAGCAATAATCGCCACAATACTAATAACCACAGCAAACAGAATATGCCCCATACCAAGAGCCAAGCCGACCATCATCGCAAAAAACACACTAAGAAGATCTTTGGCTCGTCCCTGAATAGAACGAAACCTAATTAAAGAAAAAGCTCCCAAAATCGCAATCGAAGTCCCAAGATTCCCATTTATCATAATCATGACGGCCATAACGAGTAGTGGTAAAACCGCTAGAGTAGTAAGAAATCCCTTGGTGGTCTGCGAGGTTTTAAGATGAGTAAAAGAAATCGCGACCCCAAGAACCAATGCCACCCCAGCGCATATCAGCACAGTTGTAACATCTAAACCAGTTGATGATGAATTAAAAATACTACTAAACATTTGTCTCCTTTATTAATTGTTCGTAAACTTTACCAATCTTACTAAACCGCTGGGGGAAAATTTTGTTTTCCGAAAGAGCCCTAGAAAGCCATAACGGAAACGGGGTCTGTGATTTAATCTCCATAATAATATTTTGCCCACCTTTAAAATACATTTTATCATGCTTTTTCTTCACAAAACACAAATTATCAGCCCGATACCTCAATCTTTCGTCAAAAGTAATTCTAAGGTCGTCTTCGCCACTATACGACTCGCGGTGATATAAGACCAAAATCTTTGGCCTCAAGTTAAACTCGCTAATCAAATAATCTACCTCACGCGCAATCTGAAGATCGCGGGAAGAAGAGTCGCGCCTATGCATTATCTCAAGCAAAGTTTGCTTCTTATTAGATAAATCTTTAAATTCACTATGAGTAATCATTGCCCGCCGCTTATATCCAGGGTTAACGTCGCTACCCCGAACTTTAGTTTTTATTTCCAAAAAAACTCGATCATATCCGCTATAAGATCTGGCCCTAAGTTTATGCTTAAAATCCCCCCAATCAATTGACTGGGAAATCAAATCAAATTGATCCGTATCAAAATACAAATTAAAAACTTCCGATTTATAGTACTTACTTTTTTTCATATGCAGCTTAATAATGCTTATGATATGCTTTTTTTGAGACTCAGAAATTAAATATTTCTTTTCGATGCGGTCAAATACATTTGCGTCCATACATACTAATTATATCTAAAAACCTAAAATAAAACTAAAAAACCGCCATCATTCTATAAGTTAATTATGCTATAATAAAACAAACATGCTAGAGATACGGGGAGTTAAAAAAGTCTACCAAACTGGTGGGAATAAGAGAACTGTTTTAAATAACATTTCTGTTAACTTTCGCGCCAACGAATTTGTTGCAATCCTTGGTCCGTCAGGCTCCGGTAAAACAACTCTACTAAATATTATCGGTGGACTAGATGAATACTCTTCTGGCGATCTAACTATAAACGAAAAATCAACTAAAAAATACCGCGACAAAGATTGGGATTCTTATCGCAATCACAGAATTGGCTTCGTATTTCAAAACTACAACCTAATACCGCATCAAACCGTCCTACAAAACGTCCGCCTCGCATTAACACTATCTGGTATTTCAAAACGCGAATCAATCTCACGCGCCAAAAAGGCGCTAAAAGACGTTGGATTAGGCGACCACATCAATAAACTACCCAACCAACTATCTGGCGGACAAATGCAAAGAGTTGCCATTGCAAGAGCCCTAGTTAACGACCCCGACATATTGCTGGCCGATGAGCCAACTGGCGCCCTAGATTCGGAAACAAGTATCCAGGTAATGGATATCTTAAAAAAGATTGCAAAGAAAAAATTAGTAATCATGGTAACACACAACCCAGAACTCGCCGAAAGTTATGCAACTAGGATTATAAAATTAAAAGACGGTAAAATCACCTCAGACTCAAATAAATACGATGGCAAAATCAAAACAAACTTAGCTTTGACAGATTTAAAAAAGAACAGCAAAAAGACTAAAATGTCATTTATTACTGCGCTCTCTTTGTCACTCAAAAATCTACTAACCAAGAAAGCTAGAACCATTCTTATCGCTATTGCTGGTTCAATCGGCATAATCGGAATTGCTCTTATATCGGCAGTTTCCACGGGGTTTCAAAATTATATCGATAAAATCGAGCGAGATACATTAACATCATATCCATTAGCTTTAATGCAAGAATCAACCAATATAACCGGCATACTTCTCACTATGACAGGGACAAACGAAAACCCTACAATGCAAGATGGAAAGCTACACGAGAATCAAATTTTATCATCGACCTTAGGCAATGTCACAAAAAACGATTTAAAAAGCTTTCGCAGTTTTCTCGACAGACACAAAGAAGAGCTAGCAAATGATATAAGGCTTATCGAGTATGAATACAATGTTGACCCAATGATATACACCATAGATACAACCGGCAAGCTAGCGCAGCTAAATCCAAACAATCTCTTTTCTTCGATACTGGGCGAGAGTTCGCTAATGAACGCTTATTCAAATCTAACCTCATCCTACAGGCAATACGACCTCGAAAACATCAAGGCCGACACCAATCTAGTGGCCGGACGCTATCCCGAAAATTACAACGAAATGGTAGTATATATTTCGAATCCCAACCAAATTTCCGATTTTCTAACTTACTCGCTAGGACTCCACGATACTGATAAGCTAAACGAAATCATCACGAAGATAATGGGCGGAGAGAATATAGAAATTAAAGAAGAGCCACTAACACTTACGTACGAAGATTTAATGAATGTAGATTTAAGACTTATAGATTCCGCCGATACATACAAATACAACGAAAAATACGGCGTATACGAGGATATGTCCAAAGATAAAAATTTTATGGAAAATCTATACGAAAACAAATCCGAAAAGCTAAAAATCGTCGGAATTGTTACTCCAAATTCAGAACTAACGGGAGGAAACGGTATCTTGTATTTACCATCACTAGTTACGCACATCATCAATAAAGCATCCGAAAAACAAATCGTAAAAGATCAATTAAAAAAATCCGATATCGACATTTTTTCCGGAACAAAATTTGGTGAAGAAGCAAAGGGATTCGACTTCGAGTTTTCGGATTTAGTCTCAGTAGATAATGCCGCCCTCTCTCAGGCCTTTAATATCACAATCGATCAAAACGCAATCTCCGCTAAAACAAAAGAATACCTAACGGATATTAGTAACGATATCACGGCCGACATTTCGCCAGTCAAAGACAAACTAATCGCTAAGTTTAAAGAATTAGCGGAAGCATTGACGCAAAAAATCTACGAAATAATAATGTCGGGCGGGCAAATCAATCAAGACAATATTGAATCTACAATCGATGAATTTATTAGCGAGCAGGATTTTTCAGACTTAACGGATAATTATCTTATTCCTAAAGAAAACTTTCAAACATTTTTTGCTGGACTTCTTAAAGGGTTTCTTGGAGTAAAAGCCACAAACCCAACGATTACTATCGACGAGTATTTAAAAATGACAGAAATAGACAAGACTTTCAGTACCTTAGCAATCGCAATTACTGAAGTCACGATGAAGCAAGCAATTCTAACCAAAATCGGAAACTTAACATCTTATCTTACCTCAAGTTTCTCAAATGCATTTAATATTGACGAAGGTAAACTCCTTTCCGCTTTTAAGCTTAACTTCACCGAGGAAGAACTATCTCGCATTGTTAACGCAATGTTTACGAAGAAAAAATCAACTTTGTCTACCAACTTAGCACTGCTCGGATATCAAGATTTAGATAATCCATTCGAAATGGCATTTTATTTTGAATCCTTCGACGGGAAAACAAATTTTATAAACTTCTTAGACGACTATAACGAACTAATGGAATCATATGACTCCAAAGACAAAGTAATAGAATATACTGACACAACCGGAATCCTGATGTCGTCAGTTAAAACAATTGTCGATGCGGTGTCATATGTACTAATTGCCTTTGTATCTATCTCGCTAGTAGTGTCATCGATAATGATCGGTGTCATAACTTATATTTCGGTTTACGAAAGAACCAAAGAAATAGGCATTTTAAGAGCCATTGGCGCCAGCAAACACAACATATCATCCATCTTTAATGCGGAGACAGTCATTATAGGGCTTTTATCAGGGTTGTTCGGAATAACGATATCGTATCTGCTGATACCTATTATTAACGCCATTCTTCATCATTTTATTGGCGATATTCCGCTTTCGGCCTCGCTCGACCAAAAAATGGCGGCTTTCTTAATAATCCTAAGCATCGTACTAACGTTAATCGGCGGATTAATCCCAGCACGCTCAGCATCCAAAAAAGATCCAGTAGAAGCGCTTAGGAGCGAATAGCGCCGTTTTGCAACTTTTTTATTTTTCAACTATTTTCTCGATCCACTCGGCCTTTGCCGGAGAAACAACCACTGTTTCCGTCCATGCAGGTTTAGCAGGAACATCAACTATTTTTTCTTCCCAAGCAGGAGTAACTACATAACTTTCAGTAGTATATTGATACCATGGTCCACCAGTAACAGCCACGCCGCCATGATAATTGCACGTACCCCAACCAGTAGAACCAGAATACATGCCATCACGACATCTTGACAATGCACATGTACCATGTTTATAGGATATATTTGTTCTTATGCAGTCACCTCTAACTTGCCTTGTGCCATAGACCGCATCATGCTTCACAATATGGCTTTTCTCTGGCTCAGCTTCATGGTGAACTTGCTTAGTTTTTTCTGGCTCCGCCGCATGAAGAAGATATTTTTTATACTTGGTGCCGCTATTATCTTGACAGATTTCAACAATATTAACGCCATCACAGATACGAGACCAACGTTGGTCTTCTATAGCTCTACCAATAATACCGCCAACAACAGGAGTAGCAACGATACCAACCGTCGCAAGCATATATATTATTACTTTCGAAACACTACCTTTTAGCATAAAACCCTTTCTCATACTATATATTATATCATAGAACATATATTTAGTCAAGAACAAAATAAGACTCCTCTGGAGTCTGCTTCTGGCTTTTTCTAGGATAGTAAAACTCGCTTTAAGCTTTGGTGACAGCCTAATCCTGCTTTTAAGTTTTTTGAAATGGCTAAGCAAAGATAAACAGACTTTAACCATATATAAAAAAGATATTTAATAATAATCGGGCAAACACAAAAAAACAGTCATCGCTAATAAGGCCAAGGTGATATAATCGTCGTAAGTTTATAATAAGTACGGAATGATATGGACAGAAGAGAATATATCAAGAAACTAGAATCACTAAGATTAGATAAGAATTATTACCGCGTAATCTCTGGCGGAGTTATGCTCTTGTATGGCATAAAGGACTCAACGGCCGACATTGATATTAGAGTAAAACCAGCCTATTTCAAAAAGCTGAAAACGAGATTTAACTTCAAAAAGTCTTCTAAATATCCAGATCTATATGAAATTGGCGACAATATTGAAGTCAAAGTATCAGATTTTAATGACGACGATACAAGACTTATTGATAATTGCCCGATCGAATCGCTCGAATTAACACTCGAATGGATGCTTGAACATAACCGCCCAAAGGACCAACAAAAAATTAAGGATATTCAGAAATGCCTGCAGAATAACAAATAAAAAAATAAATCCTTACAGATTCATTTTTGCTCTTTGATTATGGCTGGGGTAAATTAAGCAGGCATTAACAATCTACAAGGAAGATATCCGTAATCGACTAGAGGAGTATAATCCAGAAAAATAGTTGGCTCAAAATGATATAATTAAAGTAGTAAACAAAGGACTTTTTATGTCAAGACCACACAACAAACAAGATTTATTAAAGGCTGGCGAAGAGTACTACGCTAAGCTGATTGAAATGGCTGATGGAATGAGCGAGAAAGAAATGAATACTGAGTTTGATTTCTCCGGCGATCCATCAAAGAAAGAACGCCATTGGGGGCGCGACAAGAATCTACGCGATATTTGGGTACATCTATACGAATGGCACCGAATGTTGCTAGAATTCGTCGATACAAACTTAAATAAAGGTGGTAATGCACCATTTTTGCCAGAACCATACACTTGGAAGACTTACGGCGATATGAATGTCGAATACTGGAAGAAACACCAAAAGACTTCACTAGAAGATGCAAGAAAAATGTTCGAAAAGTCGCATAAAGACGTGATGAAACTAGCCGAAAGCCTAAGTGAAGAACAATTATTCACCAAAGGTATGTATCCTTGGGTTGGCGGCTCAGTACTTGGCTCATATTTCGTAAGTTGTCTATCTTCTCACTATGATTGGGCAATGAAGAAGCTCAAAGCACATAAGAAAAATTGCGAGAAATAAATGGCAAGCACCAAAGAGTATTGTGATTTCATATTAGAACAGTTATCGGAAGTTCCAGACGTAACTTGCCGTCCAATGATGGGCGAGTTTTTACTTTATTCAGCAGGTGTTCTGTTTGGTGGTATTTACGACGATCGCCTACTTATTAAAATTGTTCCGGAAAACGAACAATACAAAATGTCAGAATCTATCCCATATACGAACGCGAAGCCAATGTATTTAGTTGAAGACATAGACGATAAAGAAAAACTAGCAGAGATAGTGAAAAACACAGCAAAAGGATTATCGAATAAAAAATAAGAACCCTAGAGGGCTTTTATTATACTTATGATTTGGCTGGGCAAAATTAAGCAGGCTTTAACCATCTACAAGGAAGACACCCGTCAACGACTAAAGGACTACGCCCCGGAAGATAAATAATCATCGTCATGGGCGGAAGAACGATTGATGTCATCATATTCGGCTTGCGTATAATGGCCAGAAATCCGCTCGTTCTCGCTGTCGATAAGCACCCCTAAGCCATCCTCGTAGTCGGCAATTGCGCGACGAATCACTGGATCTGAGGCATGGTAACGTAACATAGACGGCGGAATGAAGAACCCACTCATATCTTCACACTCTTGAATATCTCTAAACCGCTCGTCAGTAGACGGACGAAACTCGAATGTATAGACATCCTCTAGTAATGCCTTGGCAAGAGCGACTGGACGACCAGCGTAATCTTCGGAAATAATATCCCAATCCGCAAGATCCTCCGTAAATACGCGAGCTGTTTTGGCACCACGACTCATAGCTTTATTTAGAAATAGGGCCGTATCAAAGGAACCGATATACTCTGGACGCTCCATATCTTCAATAAGAGGAATAGAATCAGAAATTTGCGACAATACGCTCCTCATCATCAAGGCCTTAAGGAATAACCGACTACTCATATCGTCACCGTCATAGGGATGCTCAAAATAAGTAGGTCGAATAATATTCTCTTGGAAGTCATTATAAGCAAAATCGCTAATAATGAGTTTGCCATCTTTAATCAGGCTTTGGTTAATCGTAAAATCACGAGTCTTAAAATAGTGATCTAGGGTATCATTTCCGATACCATGGCCGAAGGCATAATCGTCTGGCATAAACTTACGCGAGAGTGCATCTAGGGTATCATAGTCAACCTCACTATTGCCTTCTTCATCAGTAATATTTACAAGATCGATATCGCGAATAGGCTCACGTTCTCCAGTAATAATCTCCCTTGCTATACTGCGAGCTACGCCACCCATGACGGCGACACCATGTGGTAATTCGCTAAGGAAAGAATAACGTTCTAAGATTTCCGCTGGTAAAGGAATCTCTTGGAGTATTAATTTTTCTTCATCGAAATCGGCACGCTCCTCGCCATAATGCTGTTCCTCATATTCACTATAATAATCGTCACGATCATCTTCTTCGCCATAATCATCATCGTAGTCATTTTCTTCCTCGTAATCGCCGCTATCATTGTTAGCATCATCCTGCTCGCCAACAACACGAGACAGACCATTGACGGCCAATTCTAGTGGCTCCTGGTCGTCCCTTTGCTCGACTTCAGACGATTCCGGATTACCGCGCAAAAACCCATCCATAGAATAACCGCCAAAAAAATTTTATAATCATAAATTGATTATAACATTTTATTTTCGGAAAATCGGCTAATAGTAGGGACTTGAAATTAAAAAAAGGCCCTGTGGGTCTTTCTTTAATTTCTTGGCTGGGGTGGTAGGACTCGAACCCACGAATGTCGGGACCAGAACCCGATGCCTTACCACTTGGCGACACCCCAAACTACTAGTATTTTATCACAACCAGGAAAATAATGCTATAATGAAGCCATCATGACTAAGAAGAAAACTTTTACTAGGAAAGAGCTCAAAGAACTTTCGGCAGAAGAAATAATAGATAAAATCCAACATCACAATTATTCACTTTTGTCAACCCTAGGCTCAGACAACCTTAGGAGGGAAATGGTGCCAGTTGGCCTAGCGTGCAACGCCGCTATTAATCTCTTTTTTAAAACCACTGGCCCTAAAAACGACCCCGAAAAGCATAATTTAGCGGCAAGAAAAAAACTAGTAAAAGTATTGTCTAAAGTAACGCCTGGTTCTTACAGAGGCATGCCAAAAGACCGAGCAAACGGCATTGTTGCAGGCTTTAATCACCCATCCCTCGGCGAAATACCGCGCATTCTTACGATGAAAATCGATATCATGGGCGACAAGCCAATGTATTTTCCAGTTAATTTGCCCTGGTACGAAACCTTGGCACCAAACTTCAATCGCATTAAACGCCTTGGCATCATCATCACCCCAACCATTACGCCAAACACATGGGAAAAACTTAATCTTAAAGAAGGTACTTTTTTGCACGAACAAGGCCAAAGACTTAAAAAAGAGTTCAGAGACATTTACACGAAACTATCGCACGAGGCACTAAAGGATGGTGGTGTAGTTTTCGTTGCACCTCCCGCCACAAGACAAAGTACCGTCTTTAAAAATGAAAAAGCCTACAAAAAAGAAGAAGACATCATTCCAACAATGTCCATGCTAGCCGTAAAACTATACAATGATAAAAAAATGAATTGCGATTTTTTACCCTTAGCAGTTCTGCCGCCAAAAGGATATAAAAGAGGCTTAAACTTTGGCAAAAAGTATAAATTAATCCCCGGCGAAATCATGACCGCAGATTATATCAGAAAAAAATATTTTAAAGAAAAAAATCAAAAACGACTCATCGGCTTTGATTATGAATTCCATCAAAGGATAGCCGACAAATTACCAAAAAAATATTGGTATTAGTATAGCCAAAAGCTATGATATAATCATAACCATGAACGATGAAGATGGGCAGTATTTTTATCATCCACTAGAAAATATAGAAGAAACCGATATTTTTTATGAAGCAATAGGCAGGGAACATCTTACCAAATCCATTACCAGTGAGCGCCCATATACATATTGGACCATCGAGCTATACGACCAAAGAGACGGGATTCGTGGGGGTGGAGGACTAGGGGTTCTAGCTGCAGATACTAGACGCGTAGCCGACCAAATGTCTGTACCGTTTGTACTAATAACACCATTTTACCCAAGCGAATCTCACCAACTACTTCGCGACCGCACAATCTACGATAAACAGATAAAAGTAGACTACAAAAAATTCGGATTCAAGCATATAGATAAAGTTACTATCAAAACAAGAAGTGGACTTTGTAATCTAGATGTTATAGAAAAAAGATTCAATACAACTAGAATACTATCCGTTACAGAGCCAAACTTTGGAGAGCTATATTCTAACACTAGCGGCTCCGACCACCGTTTATATCAGGAGGTCTCCTTAGGCTTTGGCGGATATGCCGCCCTAAAGCTAGTCGGACTAAAACCAGCAATTATACATTTAAATGAAGTAGCCACTTTCTTTGCTGCGCTAGCTAGACTAGACGAACTTGCCTCAAACGGAATGGACTTTTACGAAGCAGTCGTGTACACCCGCAAACACACCCTCTACACCAATCATACATTAGTGCAAGCAGCCGAAGCCGAGTTTTCGTATAGCCAATTTGAGGAATTTGTTTTTCCAAACCTAAAATCCTTAGCCGTAAAAAAATGGCTATCAGATAAATTTGTCAATGAAAAAATACGTCTCTCTTCAGTTACTATAGAAATCGCCGAACTTCGTTCCGGGGTGTCGAAACTGCATGCCAGGGTCGCCAACTATCACGACATCGCAGGTAGCAAGGTCAAATTTAAAGCTATCACTAACGGAATCGATCTTAAAAACTGGATGTTGCCAAATCTTTACAATTATTACCAAGAAATCGGGTTAATAGACCAATATGGGTTGCCGTCAAAAAATTATGTCGACGTTTTACCGTCTATAGATGCAGATGCTATTAAAAAATTTAAAAAAGATGGTCGAAACAGTCTAAATAGTATTCTTAAAAATCGGCCCGATCAAAACAATAACATTCTAAGATTTAACACAAACGATTACATATTCGATTTTAAAAGACGTTTTGCTGACTATAAGCGCCCGGATTTGCCATTCACCGACATAACACGCCTAAAAAATATTCTGGAACCTCGCGGAGCTCACTACATCATTGCTGGGCGAGTGCATACGGGCGACCAAAATATGCTACATAAGCTATATGCACTTTTATCAAAAATCGATCAAGATGATTATCTAAGAACACATGTGCATTATTTATCGGATTACGACGAAGAATTGGCCTACGGCCTATCTTGCGGATCCAATACCTCTATTAATATCCCAATAGTAGGCCTTGAAGCATGCGGCACATCATGGATGAAAGACGTTGCCAATTTTGACATCTTAATTTCTACCCACGACGGCGGAGTTGCAGACGCTTCTATTAATTCTTATCTAAATGTATCAGGAAACGACGAATCAGAAGAATTAGATATGCTCTATCAGCGCATGGAAGAATCTATCTCAATCTGGGAAAACGACTACGATCTAGAATATACAATAAAAACACAATTAAAAAACTTCTTACCCATTATTTCTGGTGCCAGAATGATGAAAGACTATCTTGACTATTTGTTCCCGAAGTAGTATACTCTTGACAAGTCTGGTATCAGACTTTTTTTAATAGTAAGGAGTAAAATGGCAAAGATCACAAGGATTAAAGCTAAAGATTCTTCTTCTCATGATAGTGAATCGGACGCACCAACAATCACGCGAAAAAAAGTCACTATTAGAGACAAGAAATCTGCCAAGGTCAAACAGAAATCCATTAGAAGGGCCGAAAAAAATCTAAATAAAACCAAAAATGGCAAGAAAGTTTTTATCCTGTTTAGGCCTTTTGTTGCTCTAGGTAGATACTTAAAAGGTGCTTGGCACGAATTAAGGCAAGTCAGATGGCCCAACCGCAAAGCCACATGGAAGATGGTACTAGCAGTATTAGCCTACACGGCATTCTTTATGGTACTAATTTTATTACTAGATTTATTCTTTGGCTGGTTATTTAATTTAATATTAGGATAAGGAGAAAAAAATGGCAGTAAACAGATATGATGACACAAGAGCATGGTACGCAATCTCTACCTACTCCGGTTACGAAGATAAGGTAGCCGACTCAATCAATCAACGTACCGGCACTATAGAAATGGCTAACAAAATTTTTGAAGCAATCGTGCCAAAAGAAAAGCAGATCGAAATTAAAAACGGCAAGCGCAAAATTGTAGACCGCAAGATTTTGCAAGGCTACGTACTTGTAGATATGAAATTGTCCGACGAAACCTGGTATATCATACGCAACACCCCAGGGGTAACCGGTTTTATCGGCACCGGCACACAGCCAACTCCAGTATCCGAAAAAGAAATCGCCAAAATCAAAAAGCGTATGGGTGTAGAAGATCCTAAATTCTCTGTCAAATACGAAGTTGGTGAAGTTGTTTCCATTACCGACGGCCCATTCAAGGGCTTTGATGGCTCAATCTCAGAAATTGACGCCGCTAAGGGCAAACTAAAAGTTATGGTATCAATGTTTGGCCGCGAAACGCCCGTCGAACTCGATGCTCTGCAAGTCAAACAACTTAGCTAAAACATCAAAAGCCCACAAATTGCAATTTTGTCGAAAATTTGTTATAATAAACCTGTTACGCACTAGAAAGGTAATTTATATATGGCAGAAAAGAAAGTCATAGGAAATTTAAAACTACGCATCCCCGCAGGACGCGCAACTGCTGGGCCCCCAGTCGGCTCAACCCTTGGTCAATGGGGACTCAATATGATGGATTTTATTAATCCATTCAACGAAGCCACCAAAGATTTAATGGGCAAAAATGTTATTGTACATATTCGCGTCTTCGACGACCGAACTTTCGACTGGAAAAGCCTTGGTCAACCAGTTGATGATTTAATCCGGGAAGCTATTAAAATCGATAAAGGCTCAGGCAAACCAAACGTAGACAAAGTTGGCAAAATCACCAAAGCCCAACTTCAAGAAATTGCCGAGAAAAAGATGGATCAACTAAACGCCATCGATATCGAAGGCGCCATCAAAATCGTAGCCGGTACAGCCCGTTCTATGGGTGTAGAAGTCGTAGACTAATAAGAACAATTTAAAAAAAGATACTTCAAATGAGGTATCTTTTTTTATAGGACCAAAGCGATCCAAATCCTTGCTGATAGAAAGCAAGGAAAAACTCGGATGTTTTCTTGCTAAAGCTCACACTGGTATTCTCAAAGTTATTTCACGCGAGAGCAATGCTCGTAGCATCGAATGCCTAATCGTGAACATGAGAGGAGCCCTAAAAAGTCGGCACTATTGGCAAGATGCAGGCTCTAAAGAAGAATCAATGTTACTCCATCGGCCTGTTAATCAGCCCCGCCAACATCTAGCAGAGCTATTCTATGTGCACTTGACAAAAGCATTACTTTTTCGTATAATAAACAAATCCGTTGGATTAGGAGATTAGCCTCCAATCTAACAGAATGTACTTTAAACACAAGAGAAAGGTTAGCGATGATATCACGTCGGTCAAGAAGTCCTGCCCCTTTCAACCCGCAAGCATCAACAAAGCTGTAGATTCATAAAAAATCGACATAAAGGGGACTGAAGTGCCAAAGAAAAACCACATGGGCAATCGAGCACGCAGGGCCGCAGAAAACCAACTCATGGTCGAATGGTACATGAACAAGGACTTCCGCGAGAAGCTCACAGCTCTACAGCACAGAGACAAGCTGAGCTGCCTAGGGAAGCATAGCTTCTCGCTGAGCTTCTGGTCTAAGAAGACCTCTAACGAGGCAAGGAGCGCCCTAGCCAAGCTGACGGATCCTCAGCTCCGCCGCTTGCGCGACGAGTTCGACATTGACGAGGCCATCGAGGCCATCTGCAGCATTGATGCTCAGGTCGCCTAACCCAACGCACCTTAAAAAGAAGGGGCGAACGCACTTTGTTCGCCCCTTTTTCATGCTTGCAAAAATGCTTAATTTTTGCTATAATATCGAAAAATAAGATAAAGGTTGGGAGAGCATTCGCTCGCTATTACCACAGAAAGGACCAAAATGACCGAAGAAACGGTTAAAGACTTAGAAAAAGCTAATACCGAGAAAGCAAAAGAAGAAAAGGTCGAAGAACCTGAAACTTTTGCTAAATCTGGCAAAAAATCTAAAAAACACATAGAAGAAGTTAAAGCCGAAGAAGAACGCCAAGCTCGCAAGCTAGAGCGCAAGGCCGAAGAAGCAAATGTCAAGCCAAAAGGTACTGCTCCAGTTACGCGTCCTAAGATTGAGCGCCGTGGCAAAAAATACCAAGAAATGGCAAAGTTAATCGAAAAAGGCAAAACTTACACCCTTAAAGATGCAATTGATCTAGCAATCAAAACTAATCCAACCAAATTTGATGCTAGCCTCGAAATTCACGCCAGACTCGGCGTAGATCCACGTCAGGCCGACCAAAACATCCGCACCACCATTGTACTACCTAATGGCAACGGCAAAAGCGTACGCGTAGCCGTTTTCGCACCACTTGACGTATGCAAAACCGCCAAAGCAGCTGGCGCCGACATCGCCGAAGACGAAGAATTCTTAAAACGCCTCGAAAAAGGCAATATCGACTTCGACGTTCTCATCTCTACACCACAATATATGCCAAAACTTGGTAAATTTGCCCGCTTACTTGGCCCCAAAGGCTTAATGCCAAATCCAAAAGCCGGCACAGTTACTATGGACGTAGAAAAAGCCGTTAAAGAATCAAAAGCTGGTAAGGTTGAATACCGTGTAGATAAGCAATCCATCGTGCATATTGGCGTAGGTAAGCTTTCGTTCGGTACAAACAAACTACTTGAAAACGCCAACACATTCTTCGATAGCTTAAAGGCCCAAAAACCAGCATCGCTCAAGGGATCTTACGTTAAGTCCGTCTTTGTCTCTACCACCATGGGCCCATCAATCGCCGTTGAAAACCTTTACAACTAATTGTATAATTAGTTTATGGAAAACATCTTAGAAGAAATCAAGACCCAGTTTAGGGGGATGCCACTTTTTGAATTATTAATCATGGCTGCGCTAGGCTTAGCACTAATGTTGTTTGGCTACCGTGTAAAAAAACTGGCCTTCTTCATCATCTGGTTCTTAATTGGCTACAATCTAATGATGTTTTTGATGCCGGTAATTAATAATATGGTACCACAAATTGCAGGAAGTGAATTATACCAAATTTTGCTCCCAATTGCAGGCGGTTTGCTACTAGCGTTACTTGGATTTTCAATCGAAAAGGTATGTCTGGCCGGAATCTGTTTCTTCCTAGTAATGATGATTACCGTACAATACTTTGGCACATCAATTCCAACCTTAGCCATAGGCGCAATTATTGGCGTAGTGGCAGGCGCAGCGGCCACAACACTAATGAAACCAGCCATTATTATAGCTACAGCCCTAGCTGGCGCATATGCACTAACCGTAGCGCTTTTAAATATTTTCCCAGTACTCGACGAGCAAATCCTATACTTCCCATTAATTGGCGCCTTTGCCCTGCTCGGTACAATCTTCCAATTTGCTACCACAAAAAAAGTTAGCTAGAAAAGCCATAACAATGTGTTCGAGGACCATAAGCTTGACTAAGCGGCCTTAAGTGTGTCCGAGAACACAATGTTATGGCTTGCTTTTAGTATTTTTTTGTGCTATAATAGAAGTAGTTACCAAAGACAGTGGCGGAGAAATCTTAATTATGCCACCGAGGAAATTCTTATAATTTTATTTGGTGACGCTATTTAACAATTAGCTAACTAAATATCAACAATAACCAAAGGAACTTTTTATGGCAATTTCAAAGGATAAAAAGAACGAATTGGTTGCTGATTTAACTGAGCTTTTAGAAAACGCAAAAACTACCGTATACGCCAAATACCAAGGCCTAACAGTAGCAGAGTTACAAGGGCTTCGCAAAGCCGCTAGAGAAGCTGGCGTTAAAATCAAAGTAGTAAAAAACCGCCTTGTACGTGTTGCAATGGGTCAAATCGGCGTCTATAAAGACACCGACACTACTGGTTTAACCGGCCAACTGCTTTACGCTATTTCCAACGAAGACGAAGTAGCGCCGGCAAAAGTTTTGGCCGAATTTGCCAAAACTCATGATGCATTAAATCTTCTAGGAGGATTCTCCAATCTTGGAAACAGCCTGTCCGAAGAAGAAGTTAAGGCCCTTGCTGCCATGCCAAGCAAAAACGAACTTATTGCACAGGTGGTGGCGCAGCTACTTTCTCCAGCTACCGACAGCATTTCTGCTCTTGCCGGTGGACTATCTGGTATAGTTTCTGGGCTAGAAGCACATCTAAACTAAGCAACCTAAATACTAATTAGAAAGGACTAATATGGCTACAGATATCAAAAAATTAGCCGAAGAACTAGTTAAATTGACTGTTCTCGAAGTAAACGAACTTAAAAACACTCTTAAAGACGAGTATGGCATCGAGCCAGCTGCTGCCGCAGTTGCCGTTGCTGCTGGTCCTGCTGCCGATGCAGGTGCCGCTGCCGATGAGGGCAAATCCGAATACGACGTCGTCTTAAAGGACGCTGGCGCACAAAAAATCGCCGTCATTAAGGCCGTCAAGGAAGCTACCGGACTCGGTCTTGGTGAAGCCAAAGCTATCGTTGATTCTGCTCCTGCTACCGTCAAGGAAAAGGTCGCTAAAGACGATGCCGAAGCAATGAAGAAATCACTAGAAGAAGCTGGCGCAACCGTAGAGCTCGCTTAATCAAAATCGTTAGCTAATTGTTATCTTAACAAATAAAACCTGGTATTTACAAGCATTCCGCGAACCAGAACTATGATTCATTTTTCCGGGCCGAGTACGGAACTGGAATTCCAACGCAGGCCTGACGAAAAATTAATTATAGTTCTTTGCGTGAGCGGACCGCGCGTAAAATACCAGGTTTTATTTTTTATGATAAAATAGCTGTTATGAACGATTTTGATTATTTAGGTGAGGGGGAAGTATATTTAGACTCGGCCTGCCAAAGCTTGCGCCCACGTCCAGTTATCGACGCCATCAATAAGTACTATACGGAGCACAACTCCTGTGGCGAGCGCGTAAAATACAAATGGGGTATAGAGACTGACGAAAAGGTAGAGGCCACTCGCGAAAAAGTCTTAAAGTTTTTAAAACTATCTCCGCGTAAATACACTACGTCTTTCACGCTTAACACCACTTACGGCATTAATCTAATATTGTCACAATTAAAGCCCGATGGATTCAAAAAAATTATCACTAGCGAAATTGAACACAATTCGCCATTTTTAGCCACGATTGCTTTCTCTGAACGCACAGGCTTGCCACGCGAAGTAATAAAAAGAAATGAAGATGGTTCGATCAATATCGATGCTTATGATTTTACCGATGCTGTAGTCGTAATAAACTGCGCCTCCAACTTTGACGGCCGCAAACTGCTAAATATCAAAGAAGTAATAAAAGCCGTACATAAAGCTGGCGGAATCATTATTATTGACGCCGCGCAGGCCATGGCGCATTCTAGCGACATCTTACGCGACCAAGAACCAGATGCAATATGCTTTTCGGCCCATAAATTATATGCACCTTCACTTGGTGTAATTGTATGGCGAGATGATTTAATGGATAAAATGACACAAGGTTTTGTTGGTGGTGGCATGGTGGATGACGTCAAAGAGAGCGCCTATGTTTTATCCGCAACAGGGAAGGAACACCGCTATACCAGATTCGAATCTGGCTTGCAGGCTTGGGGAGAAATCGTAGGGCTTGGCGCAGCTTTAGACTGGCTAAATAAACTACCTAAAAAAGAATGGCAAAACCTAGAAAAGAATTATACGGAGTTATATGATTTTCTATCTGGCTCCAGCAAGGTACATATGGTAAACCACGAAGCAAACCCTACTATGTCATTTTACGTAGAAGAAATAGATTCACACTTACTTGGCACCGCTTTGTCGCGAGAAAATATTATGGCTCGCACTGGCTACTTCTGCGTCCATTATTATCTAGACCATGTACTTGGTATGCCACCACTAGTTAGATTCTCACTAGGACTACATAATCGCCCAGAAGATATCGACAAAATCAAAAAAATCATGCAAAAGATCATTTACTAAAGAAAAACCCTTATGCTATAATAATCATAGTAAGGAGATATCTAAATGAGCAAAACGAAATATTTAACAATTACGAATTTGTTGTTAAGTATCACCATAGTGTCTGGCGCGTTTCTATCATCACCCACCACAAATGCAGATAATTCAGTAATAGACAACGTAAATGTAACTGTTAGCGTTTCATGCACCATGTCTGGCACCGGCATGACATCACACAATGCGGAAATAACAAACGGTACCTATCAAGCCGACATTGGCACCACTACCTTAAAAGCCTTTTGTAATGATAACGAAGGTTTTGCTATCTACGCTATCGGATTTACTGGTGATCAATATACTGGAGAAGATCACACCAAATTAGTTGGCGCAAGCAACAGTCAAAAAATCACCACCGGCACAGCCACCAGCGGAGCAACTTCTAACTGGGCCATGAAGCTAAACACCATCTCGAGCCCCACACCAGCCTATCCCATTACACTAGATAATGGCTACGGCAGCTATAGCTCCGTACCAGATGCATATGCCAAGGTGGCCCATAGAGATTCCGGCACCGATGTCGGCTCCACCGCAACCGGCTCCCAATTAACTACCACCTACGCAGCATACATTTCGAAAACCCAAGCCGCCGATACCTATAGCGGCAAAGTCAAATATACCCTAGTCCACCCCAAAACCGAAACCCCAATATCACCACAACCTACTACCGCAGGATATATCAATTATTATGCGAATGCCAATACTGCAGAAGGCACAATGGGTAGGCAATCGGCGAGCGATGGGGATACAACAAAACTCTTTGCTTCCAATTTCTCTAGAGACGGTTATGGCTTTGCTGGTTGGTCTGATGCTTATGATTATGAGACCAACCCTAGTGCTAATTTCTACGGACCAAATGAAGACATTACTGTGCCAAATGGCACTACCGATAATGGTTTAGCTCTGTATGCTATATGGATTCAGTCTGAAGGCAATTTGCAAGATTCATCCAAAGTATCTCAGCTTTGTGGTACCGGTAGTGGAAGCTTAACCGCAGCTTCTTATAATGATGAAGGTGATTCCGATGAATCCACCTGGTCTATTACTGCAGGACTTTCTAGTGTTTCAGCTCTCACTGATACTCGTGATGGCCAAACCTATGCTATAGCTAAACTTGCGGATGGCAAATGTTGGATTATAGAAAACTTAAGACTAGCAGACACCCATGAAGAGAATGGTAGTACCGTAGCTACAACTCTAACTACGAGTAATACTAATAATCCGCTGAATAATGGAACGAGTGTTACCTTGAAACACAACTATTCAGATTCCACTACGTATACTAATCTTTCGCCAACTTCGGATGTAGCCTACGATGCGAATACTGCTCCAGAAGGGTGGTGTACGATAAGCTACCAAACTAGCTGCTCTGACCAATCTAGGCTAAGAACCGACAACACAGCAAACAGAGCCTCATATACTCAATCAACCGACATGACATCCCCAAATGCCAATATCTACTCTTACGGTAATTTATATAACTGGTACTCATCTACGGCCGGAAGAGGCATATGGGACATGGTAGACAATGAAAACACCGTAGGTGACATCTGCCCAACTGGATGGCATTTACCCACTGGGCATAATGACACAAAATTGATAAATGGCGACTACGGAATCCTTAGCAATAGTATGGGCGGATACAAAAAAGCTAATAATATAGCTACAACAATGCAGATGTCCAGCACGACACCAACCGGCGTTATCATGTCGCAACGACTACGTCATTTTCCAAATAATTTTATTTTCTCCGGCTTCGTGCACGGAGCAAATCATGGCGGCCGAGGAGCATATGGCGAATACTGGTCATCAACGGCAGGCGGAAAATGGCTAGCACGCCATTTCTATTTCAGTGCAAGTACGGTAAGCCCAGCAACAGGCGCAAGTGATACTTATCGCGGAAATGCCGTTCGTTGCATAGTTAACACGCAATAAAACAAATAATGTGTTAAAATGGTAATAATATGGTGTGTATAGCAGCGTTTATTATTCTAGCTTTAATTGGCGTATTTGTAGCGCTAATTTCAATCTTCAAACCCAAAGTAGGGAAAGCCTACCTTAAGGCCCTCAAAAAGTCTTGGGGCTGCTTATGGAAAAAAGTCCGCCTACAAAAATGCGAAACCGGCTTTAAAGAGGATGTCAAAAACACGTTGCTTAGCCGCATCATGCTAAAACACCCCAAATGGGTTAAACCACTCTCAATCCTTATCGAAATCTTATCCATTGTTATAGTTCTAATAGCTATCTGGGCAATTCTTACTGCCGTAAAATCATTACTGGCCCTCTGGGCACTAGGTAGCTGCAATGTTACTAAACCTTCAGCTTGTACACTAGGCGCAGAAATCTGCTCCATAGATGAGAGCGAACCCGCTAACCCGATAGAAGCAACCGGTAGATGGTTTACCGAATGGGGGGAAATATTTGAAGCCGTCCCAGACAAATTCCGCTCTTATAATGCAATAGATTACAATTTTAATTACATCACAATTAATCCAAACGAGGTTGAAGATTTGCCCACAGCAATAGATATCTTTGATCCGGGCTGCACAGTCTGTATGTCGTCATATAAAAACCAAAAGAGTACTGCCTTCTTTGATTCATATAACGTAAGGCTAGTTCCATTTGCGATTCAAGATGCAGACGGAAATTACAAATTTAAAAACTCAGAAACAATCGTAAGATACATGTTCGCAACCGAACAATATCACTCCGGCATGTCACTAGAAATTTTAGACCGCATATTTACCGGTAAAAACAGTGAAGGAATTTCGTATCAAAATAAATTTAACGAAGACTACACCAAAGAAGAAGCAGCGGCCAAAATCGAACAATGGCTAAAACAAGCCGGATTAAAAGACGAAGAAATCTCCGAAATCCGTAAAACTACCAACTATCCAGAAATTACCAATAAAATGAACGAGAATAAGAATATCATCGAGAACGAGTTAAAAATTAAAGGCATTCCAACGATGATATACGATGGCAAAAAGCACACCGGCTTATTTAAAACATCTAATTAGCTCATCCAAGACCATAAACTAATTCGAACAGTTTTAAGTATATTTAAAAAACATATACATTAGTTTAAGTATCTGAATAATATTTTTCAGTGCCATAAGTTCATCCAAACAGCTTTAAGTATATTACAAGAAGCATATACATTAGTTTAAGTATCTGAATAGTATTTTTCGGGACCATAAGCCTGGCCGAACGGCCTTGAGTGTGTCCCGAAAAATACTATTCAGATACAAACTACTTATGTTTATTGTAAAAAATACAACACTTTGCTAAGAACCACTGTTAACTTGGTGGAAAACTTTCAAATAAAATCCTTGACTTTACTAACGAATGGATATAATATAATACTAATACTATATTTAGACAGGATGCGAGGTGATGTCTGAAATACCAGAAAAACAAATAAAAAGGTTACGAAGCCTTTTAAGCGAGGCAGAAATGAATCTTTCTGCAGCCAAAGAGCTATTAGTTTCAGTTATTGGCGACGGTGATGCAATTACTGCACCACGAGATACCATAGTCAGTAACCCAGATGGCAAAGTAATAGAAGGAATTTTCGACGGCCAAATAATGATTGGCCCAGATGGCAAAAACTATCCAGTCCCGGCCAACTACGCTTCTAAATCTAAGCTAGTTGAGGGCGACATCATGAAGCTTACTATCACTAATGAGGGCAAATTCCTCTACAAGCAAATCGGCCCGGTAGAACGTAAATCCGTTATCGGCACCTTGACTCATCATGATGATAAATATTTCGTAGAAATTGCAGGCAAAGAATATCAAATTCTTTACGCTTCCGTCACTTACTTTCATCTTCACGAAGGCTCACAGGTATCAGTCACTATTCCAGCCAATAACGACGATGCTACATGGGCCGCAGTAGAAGCAGCTCTCTAAATTCGTGCTAAAATATATCTATGAAGGCCTTATATAGAAAATACCGTCCACTTAGCTTGGCCGAAATTATTGGTCAAGAGCAAGTCACAAAACCGCTTGCCAGCTCTCTAAAGTCCGGCAGAATAAACCACGCTTACCTTTTTATTGGGCCAAGAGGATGCGGCAAAACCAGTGTGGCAAGGATTTTGGCACACGAAATCAACGGGTTTAAATATGAACCAGAAGACAGTTATGTAGATATTATCGAAATAGATGGCGCCAGCAATCGTGGCATCGACGACATAAGGGAATTAAGAGAAAAAGCAGCCATTGCTCCATCTATCGGCAAGTACAAAGTCTACATTATCGACGAAGTTCACATGCTAACACCGCCAGCATTTAATGCGCTCTTAAAAACTCTCGAGGAGCCACCGGCCCACGTTATCTTTATTCTAGCTACCACCGACGCTCACAAAGTACCAATTACCATAACTTCAAGAACCCAAGTATACACATTCAAATTATCCGATGTCGATTCTATGGCGACATTCTTAAAAACAATCGCAAAAAAAGAAGGCATCAAAATAGAAGACGATGCAATTAAAATCGTCGCAAAGCGAGGCGGCGGATCATTTAGAGATTCGTTATCGCTTTTGGATCAAATTTCAACGTTGTCGGATCAGGAAATCACAAAAGAAATGGTTATCGCCGCCATGGGTTTGCCGGATGACGAGAAAATATCTGAACTTTTATTAAAGTACGAAGCCAAAGACTTGCCGTCTATTACTGGTACGTTAAAAGACCTTCTTTTATCTGGAGTTAAGCCCGAAATACTGTCGGAAGAAATAATTAAAAAAATTATCGAAAAACCAAACCCAACTACCTTGCCCCTACTCGCCAAACTAACAGATATTAGGCCACCATTTGAAGAAGCAAGACTCCTAGTAGCTCTAACCAGCACCATAGGTAATCAGGCAAACATCGTTAGTCAGCCAGCCGTGAGCCCTCCTCGTATAATCCCCCAAATAGCGCCTAAAACAATACCCCAAACAAAGCCCCAAGAAGTAACTCCGAAAAATCAATCACCCGCCCTAAGCCAAGAAGAAGACACGCCAAAAGCGAAGCCCACATCCATCCAATTCAACTGGCAACAATTTCTCGATAAAATTAAAAACCTAAACGACACAGTGTATTCGCAATTATTAAAAAGCGATTATTCCTACGCAAATGGAATTTTAAACCTATATCCAAATAGAAAAATCGTAAAAGCAATTCTCTCGCGTGACAACAATAAAGACATCCTAGGCCGAGCCGCCTCGGGCATCAAAATTGTTATTCATGAAGTCGGAGAACATCCAGAAGGGGCCAAAAACGATGCCGTAATTGATAAAATTTCTGATATAATGGGTGGGACAGTGCAAAGCGACACAGGAGGTAACCCATTTGAGTGATAAAAACGGAAAAGTTCCGCCACAAGATATAACCGCCGAGAAATCACTTCTCGGTGCGATTATGCTTGCCGAAGATGTAATATCCGAAGTTATGACCATCGTGCGTCCACGCGATTTTTACGATAAGCGTCATGAAACTATTTTTGAAGCCATGGTTAGCCTATACGACAAGCACAAACCAATCGATCTTCTCACCTTAACCTCGGAACTAAAATCCACCAAAAAGCTAAAAGACGTAGGTGGAGCAGCATATCTCACAGAATTATCAACTTTTGTGCCAGTAGCTACACACGCCAAAGCCTATGCGGAAATCGTCGAGAAAATGTCCGTAAGACGCCGACTCGTAAAAGCCGGTAGCACCATTGCCGAAAAAGCCTACGAAGATGATGTTGATACCGACGCATTAGTAGGTGAAGCTGAAAAAGAGCTCTTCGAAGTTTCCGACAAAATCGTAAAAAGCGATTATGTTGCAATGGACGAGCTTCTCGCCGACGCTCTTGAGAGAATTGCAGAGCTACATAAAAACCGCGGAACGCTTCGTGGTCTTAAAACCGGCTTTAGAGATTTAGACAAAAAAACCGCTGGCCTCCAAAAAGGTGACCTCATCATTATTGGTGCACGTCCAGCCATGGGTAAAACCACTTTCGCCCAAAACTTAGCCTACAACATCGCCAGCATCAACAAAAAAGGAGTTCTATTCTTCTCCCTAGAGATGGCTAAAAATGAAATTGTCGATCGCATGATTTCTGCAGTATCCGGAGTAGACAACTGGGGCATGCGTACCGGCAATTTAACAGACGAAGAATTCCAAAGAATTGGCGACGCTATGGACGAAATGGACGAGATACCAATCTACATAGACGACACAAGCTCCATGACAATCCTTGAGTTACGTAATAAAGCTAGAAGAGCAATGCACGACCACGATATTGGAGTAGTCATCATTGATTATTTGCAGCTAATTCAAGGTGGCGAACGCTACAAAGGCCAACGCGTCCAAGAGGTAACCGAGATCTCGCGCGGTCTCAAGATTCTTGCTCGCGAACTAAGTATTCCGGTAATTGCTTTGGCGCAGCTATCACGTAATGTAACCGGACGTGACGATCCACGCCCAGTACTTTCTGATCTTCGCGAATCTGGTTCCATCGAGCAAGACGCCGACCTCGTAATGTTCCTTCACCGTGTAGATTACTACAAAAAGCCAGAGGAAGAAGATACTAATATTACAGAGCTTATCATAAGAAAACACCGCCACGGCGCAATTGGTACCATAGAGTTATACTTCGACGGCGCAAGATCGAGGTTTATGTCTTTAGATAAAGAGCATGAGTAGTTCATTATTAACTTAAGCGCATCAAACCAATATATGTTATAATAGCAGTATGAAGAAAATTATAGTTTCTAAGCTTTTTTTGTATCGGTATCGCTTCATAATTGGTTATACAATTCTAGGGTTGGCTTTTGTTACCTTACTTTTCGTCTTGCCAGTCATTGCACAGTACGGTCTATCGCAAGCCGAAATGGATTCCGCCACCAGCTCATTTAATCTAGGAAAAAAC
>JAEEUB010000021.1 GCA_016286785.1 Candidatus Saccharimonadota bacterium | reverse complement strand
CAAACTTCGCCAACTCAGCCCGTGCATAATCGTGACTGAGTTTATTTATCCCACCCTGGATGTGCCCACCCAAGGTTATCAGGATAATTAAATGCATAAATACTAAAGGTACTTTAATATCGGTATGGAAGGAATCTTTTATGATTCCCCGCTCACCCACCATGATATTAATTCTTACGCAATCTCCCGATGTTTTACAACATTTGTTTGATTGTTGCCATTATTATAGCAAAAAGGTTGTGTTTTGTCAATGGGGGTAAGGCAATAAATAAACGTAACAGGGGTGGAATAGGAGAGATTTTGTCGAAAAAGGGTCGACAAAAATGCTTATATTTATGCTATAATGGAAGCGTGAATACAGAAGTTTTAATGCAAACAGGCCTCACGGAGTTGCAGGCAAAAATCTATCTATTTTTAATCAAGCACGGACAGCAAACCCCAGCAGAAATAGCCAGCGGTATAAGTGAAAATCGTACCACGGTTTATTCTGCTTTGGAACGCCTAGAAAAACTGGGGATTATCACCCGCAAAAACAAAGGCAAAATCACTGCCTATGTCCCTAATCATCCCTCCGTATTAGAGAGCTTAGCGGAAAAAAGACTGCGCAATGTGGCTAGACAGGCTAAGAATTTGGAGAGTAATCTTCCTTCCCTGATTAATTATTATAATGAGCACCAGAATACCCCTGGAGCGACGACATTTTATGGGCAAGAAGGAGTACAGATGATTTGGGATAAGGTGTTGGCAACAAAAGCAACTTATTATTTTGTGCGAAGCCGTTATGACAAATTAGCTAATCACGAAGCTTTGAAAGAGTTTAAGGCAGCGAGGACCGAGGCTAAAATAGAGTCTGAAGACATCACGCCATCTGAATTTACCAAAAATACCAATGAAGATGCGAAAAAGTGGTTGCTAAATAGCAGAACATTACTGCCACCTGGTGAATATGACTCACCGGTGGAGATTGATGTTTTTGGGGACAATGTGGCGTTTATTAACTACGAAAAGAATGGTATGTCTACCCTGATAGAATCGCCCGAAATCGCCGATGCAATGAGGCAGTTTTTCTTGTTTGCTAAAAAATATATACGTAAAGCCACTAATCAAGAGGAGCTGGATAAAAAGTAGTCTTTTTGGTCAATTAAAACGCCGTTTTTGCCGAATAATTTATATGTGCCACTGATTGAAATCGGCTCGTCAAGCGTGGTAAATTCTAGATTGCGGGTATTTACAGCCTTGGCGCCCTCTTCCTTATTAATTGATAGAGTGATGTGGGTGGGGACTGGCTTTAATTCTCCATTTTTATCTGGAGCGACTCGTTCGTCTAAAATTTTCTGGATTTCTGGATTTTCTGCTTCAACCTCAACCAATAAGCCTTCATTCTGACCATCATTGGCGTAACCAATAATCTTGATATTAGCGGAGCTACCTAGAGCATCTAAAAATAGCTCGGTAACGTCGGGGCGATAAGCCGTGGTGACATGTGGATTAAGGATTTTTTGAGATAGACTTGGTGGAAACAATCTGTATAGTTCTTCTGGGCCAATAAAAAACCCGGCGTAAGCAACTTGGTCTTTGGCGCACTCCGCAAGATTACGAACCTCAGCCAATTCGCTAAAATTGATGTCTGAAGCTTCTGTATTTGGGTCTGAGCTTGGAGTTTCGTGCATATTTCTCCTCCTTTTTACTCTTTAAATCACTTTGCCACCAAGAGAAATATATTTATCAACCGCGGCTTTTATACGAGGATACTCGGGGCTATCAGAACGCACATTAGTCTTTGGCACGCCGGGAATAATAATTTCTATCTGCTTACCATAAGTGGGAACGAAGTTATTATTGCTATTGGCTGAATCCAATGCGGTCGTACCTATGCTAATCCTAGCATCATGCGCATTATCACCAAGTAAGAATTCCTCTATATAATCAAGACGACGAACTGGTTCTACCTCGGCAACAAGATGATAGAATTTTTCGCCAGTTCCTCTTGGCAGAGTAGCAGTTTTATCGTTTATCTCTCCCATCTCCTTTTTCACGTCGTCCGTTTTCGCTGTAAATGTTTTTCGCGTCGGGAAAAAAGAATGATAAAACATATTACTCCCATTAATTGAAAGTATTACTGAAGCTAGTTCCATATAAGGAGCATTTTCATCTAGGTTTTCTATTTTCGTAGCTATTCTGTCTAACGCTTTTTCCCTATATGATTCATCGTGTATTCGTACGATAGGTATGCCAAAATAAGCCGCATGTCGAAGTGTATAATCTGTCAGCTGGTCAGCCTCTCCGTCATGTAGTGTATCTATGTTTCTCCCTTCATGTACTATCATAAAATCTGGAAGTAGTAGGGGCTCTCCATTTTCTCTATACCTTTTTATTACAGCTTCGTTGTATTGTGTTGTGTCGCCACTAGCAAAATCAATTGGTTCGTAGTATTTCTTTATCTTGCTGCCCCCTGATGCCTCATCAACATTAGTGCCTGCATCTCCTCGAGTGAGCGAAATCAACGAATCACTAGGGATACGACTAAACCCATAAACAACGCCTTTCTTGCTTATAACACCGCCAATAGCAAGATTAATATCTGCATCTATATAGGAGGTCGATATATTGTCGGTCCATTTGTCAGGAGTAAAATGATGGCCGACCGCTTTCTTCATTCTCCGCTCAACATCCCCCATATTACTCATCCAGACTGATGGATTTTCAAGGATTTGTCTGGTAGTATTAGAACCTACTCCATTGGGATCATAAATATCACGATAATCAACCACGTGTTGGAGAAAACGTATCGGATATCCTTCTAGCTCGTAAACGGTAATCATCTTTCCTTCAAATTCTATTTGGTGCATCGAAATACCTTCTTCGCCAGATAAGACAGCTTGTTCTAATTCGTCTGGCGTGGTCATTACTTCATTAAATCTACGTTCGGTAAGCTCCAAGGCACGCTCGGCCTGAGCTTTTTCAACTTTACGCGCTCTATATCTATCCATTTCTGCGATTAACTCTTCATTCTGTCTATCTAAATCGTCTCTTATTTCTTGCTTCCTAGCATAATAAGCTTTTATAGCTTTATCGGCCCTTTCTTGCATTAAAGCTCTATTCTCTTCTTCGGATTCTCCAGTAGATTCTACTTCTGCTCTTTCAGATTCTTCGGTGTAGCCTTTCCCGTTAGCAGTTTTTACTAAACGAAAAGGTACCTGTTTTGCAATGCTGGTCCATTTTGACCATAGTGATGATTGTTTTTCCGTTGAGCCTGGCATATATTCAAATCCTGACATAATTATATTATAACAAGAATCCGCCCTCTCGGGCGGACTTTGCTTTAACAACTTAGTTGTGCAAATCATCGCCAAATAGCTTAGTGTTACGTCTGGAAAACCAGAGTTGTTATGATTTAAGCTCTTAACCATAACCGTAACCGACCTCGATACATGCGTCCTTAAGGATTCATGCTCGTCATTCCTTCTCAAGAAAGGAGGTAATCCATCCACACGTTCTCGTACGGATGCCTTGTTACGACTTAACCCCAATCATCTCCCCCACCTTAGGCCGCGAAAGCGGACTTCGGGTGTTGGTGACTCTCATGGTTTGACGGGCGGTGTGTACAAGACCCGGGAACGTATTCACCGCAACATGCTGATCTGCGATTACTAGCGATTCCGAC
>JAEEUB010000017.1 GCA_016286785.1 Candidatus Saccharimonadota bacterium | reverse complement strand
ACAAACACTTATAGCCCGAAGCATATCGAAGCCGGTGACGTAATGTTATTTGGTGATAACTGTCTCGTAATCTTCTACGAATCATTCGATACAAGCTATAGCTACTCGAAAATTGGGCATATTAACAATTTGCCAAGCCTAGATGATGGAAATATCTCAATAAGTATTGACGTGAAATAAAAATGAGCGAGAAAAGACAAGCGAATATACTCAAGTTCGATAAAAATCAGACTTATGACTTCGCCGAAACGAGTGACCATATCTTCCCGGCTTATCACATGAATAAGAACAACTGGATTACTATTTGGCTTGATGGGACTTTACCGAACGGACTAATATTTGAACTCATTAAGAAAAGCTACTTACTCTCAGCCAAATAAAAACACCGCCTTTTGATGGGTTCAATTATTCTTTCATTTGGTGAGGGGCGAGTAGACGTTGTTGCTCGGCTTTGCATGGTTGTAGACTGGTGTATCGACCACCCCAAATACACAGCTAAAATCAAAGTTATACCTAAGAAAGATTATCCGGTGCTAATGCCGTGCGAGTTCTGAGGTATAGATATACAGGCGAAGGGATTCGAACTTTTAAGTATTTATAGCCCTGCTGGAGTCGTAGAAGATTAAAACAATGATTAATAGAATAAAACCTAATACTAAATATTGCATATTTAGAGAAACATGATATAATACTAACAAGACAAGTGGAAAATTGTTGAACATTTTTAGTATTTTTCTTATGTTGGCAAACATCTCAGTTTGTCGCATATGTGTGGCTCCTTTGGAGCGCGACGGGCTGCTTTGTTGTCCATATACACACTCATCATTCTAGGAAAGGACGGTGACTCGTTATGAAGAAGCTTCTTGACGTTAAGCGTACGCCTTACGATGTGAATGTCGCTGCGGCTGGTAACTGTGGCGGAGCCGGATGTGGCTCTGGTTGCGGCGGTGGCTGCGGTGGCGGTGGCGGCTCTTGCGGCGGCGGTTCCGGTTGTAACGGAGGCGGCGGCGGAGGCTGCGGCGGAGGCGGAAAGTAATTCCACCACTCACCAAACATAAGATATACAAGAATGTTTGGCCTCACACATGCCAAACCTTCGCCCTTGGCCCGGAACTCAAATTCCGGGCCTCTTTCTTGCCTAAACTCTATAAAAATGTTATAATATAATGGAGAATTATCTCTGGGACCTTAAAAACTTTAGTCTTTAGAAAGGAAGGTGTTTTAGATGGACATCAATTTTATCCCAATCCTAGTGGTTCCAGCGGTTCCATATAAAGGAGGGATAAGATTCCTCCACCGCGAGAACCAGATCGACATCAGCCACGATATGGCTGATGAAGTTTGGAAGATCTTGGGCTTTTGCAATGGATATACGAATGTTTCCTCTATCATTGAGTCTTCTGGCTTGCCCAAAGATGACGTGATGGAAATTCTCGTTGAACTAGAGGATATGGAACTTATCGTTGATTCAAGACATCAGTTCATGCATTTTCACCGCATCAGTAACTACCCGTCTGCTATCAACTCGGATCTTACTCAAGACGAGGTCGAAGCCTACACGAAAAGTAAAAGGTTACCGGTTAAGTCTGGTGAGGTCGTCCAGTTTGATTGCAACACACCTTCGGCGTTATTCCCAATCAGAGAAAAACGACGCTCTTGCCGCTCTTTTTCGGAGAAGAAGATGACGGTCAACCAAATCGGTAGCATTTGTCACTTCGCCTACTCGATTCCTGATCATTCGGTACCGAGTGGCGGAGCACTCTATCCGCTTAGGATTTATGTGCTAATCGAAAAACCACAAGATGGACTTGAACCTGGTTACTACGAGTATGACGCCGAACAAAATCGTCTTGTCTGTTTTAATGATGAGGTCGATGTTGAGCAACTGAAATACTGTTTTAATCAGGAAGAAATGCCTTTTGGCTCTTCGGTGCAAATCGTCATTGCGGCAAACCTTGAGCGCCAGCCATACAAGTATGCTAATCGCGGCTATCGTTTGACGCTGATCGAAGTAGGTCACGTTGCCGAAAACATTAGCCTCTATTGTGCCGAGCAAGGTTTTGGCGCCTGCGAGATGGGTGGCGTTCAGGATGGACCTTTGAAGCAAGAGCTCGAGCTCTCTGGCAATATTTGGCCTATACTCGCAATTCCGGTAGGCTACCCAGCAGACTTCGAGACTGAGCAGTTTAATAAGATTCGTTTCGTCGAAGAACGTGTTGGCGCAGATCATCCAGTTAAAGACGTGTGGACACGCGTATTTGATGGTGATGGTTCATTCTTTGGAGCTACAACTACCTATTTAGATGAAAATGGCAACATTCAATATGCCGGAGCGACTAGTCCATCTTATGCGGACGCCGTTTTCAAAGCGACTATTGAGGGCTATGAACGTTACCAATCTAGTCAGGTGCGAGTGGATTTCCGAGGTTCAGTAAACCAAGTGCCGGGTAAGTGGCTCGATCCTAGAGCGTATTTTCCGCTCACAGAAGAGCAAGCTAAAAAGTGCGGAGTAAAGTTCTTCACGAAAGATCTTGTTATCAACTGGACCCTGGGAACTAATTATGACGGCTCTGAGATCTACATTCCGTCGGATTTAGTTTACTACGGCCAGAAAGATGACGAAAACCGCATTTACTATGGCAATTCGTCTGGCATTGCGGCTCATTTCGACTTTGATGAAGCCAAGAGGCGAGCCGTAGTTGAACTGATTGAGCGTGACGCACTGATGTGTAACTGGTTTTCTCAGGAGTCTCCGCGTCGAATAGACGAAAAGATTCTCCCGGTTCACGTCAGGAAGCGCATTACCCACTTCGTGAAGCAAAATCGTCAATTGATCGTTCTTCAAATTCCAAGTGATTTTGGAATGGTATTCGAGACGGTAATTATCGGCGATGAATATCCATACTTCATAAGTGGAGCGGCGGCTACGATCGATAAAAAATCCATAGATGACGCGATTCTGAAGTCTATGCAGGAAGCGGAATACAATCTTCTGTTAGCTCTCCGCTATCCAGACATGACATCAATAGACCCGTCTAGTGTTTCCACGCCGGCGGATCACGGAAAAGTCTACTATTTTAAGGAGAATGCCGACAAGCTTCATTGGCTTTGGAAAAATGCGATCTCCGAGAGCTACATTCAGGAGAGCATGGCAGTAGAGGACCTTAATTGGTTCTATAATGAACATCTGCAGCTTGTAACAGTAGATCTGTCCGATAAAAAATCGGATATTAAGATCGTCCGCGTATTCAGTCCTTGGCTTGTGCCTATTAACTTCGGGTTCGATTCGGCACATTATACGCATCCAGTCATTCAGCATTCAGTTGGCGTTGATCCGGACAGCTTGAGAATGCCGCATTACTTTGCCTAAGGGCCAGAGTTCAATAAAAAGCACGGGTTTATATCCGTGCTTTTTCATTTACAAAGCAATCTTGAATTCTGCATATTTATCAGCGAAAGCATCTTCGATTTTTTTATGAGTTTTCTCGAGATACTTTTTGACTAGATAATATCCAAGTGAATAACCCGACCAGCGTGGTAGTTCGTCGTTGCCATTGAAGAATATAGTATCATAATCGTAATAATTGGATTCTAATTGATCGCGAAGCTTTTCAAGAATCTTTTTGTTCTCATCGTCTGTTCGTTCGAGGATTGTTTCGATAAAGACTGTTTTTTCTTTTCGATCTTTTACAAATTCAGCTTCTAGGTATGTTGCAATACCCTCGCTGATTATGCCATCGAACAATGAATTGATCCACTCATCGTTTTTACCCCAGCGAGCGGCATGGCAAAGTTCGTGTGCCACCATTTCGGAAATCAAGTTTTTAGTTGCTTTTTCCTCGTTGATGGCAAATTCAATAAAGTCAGAAGTCCTAGTGCGTCCACCGACTCCGTCTTCTGGGATAATAATGTCATACAAGCGGTTAGTTACTAGCAAATCTATATCCCAATTGACTTTAAGTTTTGGGAATACATATTCTTCGGCAGTTTTAACAGCATCTACAATTATCTCCCTACTATCAGAAAGATTACCATTAGCTTCTGTAAGCAGTATGTTTACCTTGTACATAATTAAATTATATCATAATCAGTGATGTTTTAATTGCTATATATTACGCGCATCTTCATTTGGTGAGCCGGGAGGGACTCGCACCGTTAGGTCCGAGTTCCGACCAACAAAAAACCTCCAACGGAGGATTTGGTGAGCCGGGAGGGACTCGAACCCTCGACACTCTGCTTAAGAGGCAGATGCTCTAACCAGCTGAGCTACCGGCCCAAACACCTACTTATTATATCACTTATTCCAAAAAAATAAAGACCTTCATAGTAGATGTAAACCCCTCATATAGCTAAACTCTACTTTACCCTACTATTAGTCATGGTATAATATGAATTATTAAAAAAAGGAGGATATTATGTGTGGGATTGTGGGGTATATTGGCGATAAAAACGCGCAGAGTTTTTTGATCTCTGGCCTAAAAAGACTAGAATACCGAGGTTATGATTCTGCTGGCATTGCCACCTTGTCGGAAAAAGGTAAGGCTACCCTAATCCGTGCCAAAGGCAAAATCGCCAATCTGGAAGAAAAAGTCGCTAAAAACAAACGTAGCGATACAACCGGCATCGGTCACACCAGATGGGCCACGCACGGTGAACCGAGCGAGAAAAACGCTCATCCGCACAAGGCGGGCTCGATTTATCTAGTTCATAATGGTATTATCGAAAACTACAAGGCCATAAAAGAGCATCTAAAAGATCACGAGTTTAAGTCCGATACCGACACCGAGGTTCTGGCGGCGCTAATTAATTCATTTTATTCAGACGGCAAACATTCTTTAGCCGATGCCGTGGTGCAGGCTTTAAAGCTTGCAAAAGGTACTTATGGCATTGCTGTTATTTCCGAAAACAACCCAGACGAAATCATCGTAGCAAGAAGCGGCTCACCTCTTGTGATTGGCGTAGGGAACGGCGAAACCCTAATCGCCTCAGACGCATCAGCCCTAGTCGGTCACACTAAAAACGCAATCTACCTTAAAGACGGAGAGATCGCAAGAGTTACAAAGGATAGCATCGAGGTTAAAACCCTAAACTCCGAGCCTGTTTCGGCCAAGGTCGAAGAAATCGAAACCAATCTTGCTGCCATCCAAAAAGGTGGCTACGACCACTTCCTTCTAAAAGAAATCATGGAGCAACCAGATTCACTAGCAGAAACTTTGCGTGGTAGAATCGACGCAAAAAACGGCACCGTAACCCTGGGTGGCCCCGGATTATCGGAATCAGAATTAAGGCGGATTAGTCACCTTGTTATTGTAGGCTGCGGCACGGCCTACTATGCTGGCGTTCTAGCTGGTTATTATATCGAACAATTTACTCCGGGTATCACAATCGAACCAGTTATTGCTTCGGAGTATCGTTATAAGCAGTCCTATCTTCCCGAAAACTCCTTAGCACTAATCGTATCTCAGTCTGGCGAAACAGCCGATACCTTGGCTTGCCTTCGCGAAATTAAAAAACAGGGAATTAAGACTATTGGTATTGTAAACGCAATTGGTTCAACCATTGCGCGCGAGGTTGATGGTGGCACCTACGTTCACGTTGGCCCCGAAATTTCCGTGGCTTCAACCAAGGCCTTTACCTCTCAAGTGATCGCTATGGTGATGTTTGGGATTACGATGGCGCAGGCGAAGGGAGTCAAGAATACGATTTTGCGCCCCTATATTAACGAAATTGCTAAGCTTCCAACAGAAATCAAAAAGGTTCTAGATGGCTCCGCAGATCAGATTAAGAAAATCACCAAAAAATACACTAAATACGAACATGGTATTTATCTAGGGCGAGACGTAGCCTATCCAACAGCGATGGAGGGAGCCCTTAAAATGAAGGAAATCTCTTATCTTGATGCTAACGCCTACGCTTTTGGTGAGTTAAAACACGGCCCGCTAGCCTTGGTGGACGATAGATTCTTTGAGGTGGCAATTTTGCCAAAAGGCCATCTGTACGACAAAGCAATTTCTAACGTCCAAGAGGTCTTGGCTAGGGGTGGCCACATGGTTGTATTTACTAATGAAGATTCCTTTGATCTACCAGTAGAGAATGTTGTAAAAATTACAACACAATTAGAGATATTTGCGCCGATCTTGATGAATATTCTGTCGCAACTTTTTGCCTATAACATGGCCGTAGCAAAAGGCAACAACGTGGACCAACCCAGAAACCTAGCTAAATCCGTAACGGTAGAATAAAAAAATACGGGCGAGATTTAATAAAGCGCTAAGCCAACCTTTAAAATTTCGCCCACCATGGTATAATATACTTATGCGGAAAAAGTCCGACTACATTTTGAGATTAGTGCTGATTATCGGAGATGCAGTAGCATTGATTTTGTCATTTGCAATGGCGTATTTTATCCGCGTCCATGTGGATCCGCGCCCCTATACCTTTAATTCTCAGATGTTAAACTTTACCACTACGGTAGCATTTTTATTGCCAATCATGTTAATCATTTTGGCGGCTCTAGGGCTCTACCGTAAAAATATCTTTCTTGGTAAATCTAAACTACCAGAAATCGGAAGACTAGCGCTAGCCGCAGTTTTGTCGGTTGCCGCCTTAATAGTCTACGGATTCTTTAAAGAAGATAATTTATTCCCAGTTAGAATTATGGCCTTAACCTCAGTTATTCTTTCATTTGCATTTTTGGCCGCAGAAAGAATGATTGTACGGGTGATAATTCGAATTATCTTTAAAAAGGATTACGCCACTAAAAGAGCAATCATTATCGGCAATAACAAAAGCACCGAGTATCTATCTAGTTTTATCGCTTCTAGTCCCGAATCCGGATATCGCTTGGCCGGCATTGTGGCTGGAAAAAAATTTATCCCAAGCGACCTCACAAAAAAACAATACCCATCCCTTAAGGATGCTCTAAAAAAATCTCGGCCCGATGTAATCTTTCAAACCGACGAAAAATCCACAGAATACGTTTATAAGCAATCTGTTAAGCACCATTTATTATACTATTTTGTGCCAAGCGAAACTGCCCTCTCGGCGCATTTTGGCGAGCTCGAACTAATCGGAAACACTCCGGCCGTCATGGTAAAAATCACTCCTCTAAGCGGCGGATATGCAGTTACTAAACGAATCTTTGATATCGTCTTTAGCTTAGTGGCAATTATTCTTGCATCAATTCCGATGCTGATTATTTGGCTGGTGCTAAAAATAAGCGATATTAAGCACTCCCCCATTTATATAGACGAAAGGCTAACCAGATACAATCAAAAATTTAGATGCTATAAATTTAGATCAATGAAATCCGAATTTAGTGGCATGACCCCAGAAGAGGCATTTACGAAAATGGGCAAACCCGAGTTAATTAAAAAATACCGCGACGGCGGAGATTATCTTAAAAACGACCCACGAGTTACTAAGTTTGGCCATTTTATCCGCAAGACCTCTATAGACGAATTGCCGCAGCTCTTTAATATCTTAAAGGGCGACATCTCGCTCATCGGGCCGCGTGCGTTGCTTCCGGGTGAGCTAAGAGATTATGGCGACAGGTCGCTGATTCTAAGCGTTAAATCTGGACTTACTGGTCTCGCTCAGGTTTCGGGACGGCGTGATATACCGTTTGAAGAAAGGCGCGCTCTTGATATTTATTATGTCAAAAACTGGTCTCTGATGCTAGATTTACAGATCTTCTTTAGAACCATCGCAGCCGTATTAAAAAGAGATGGAGCAAAATGAAAGTTGCAATAGTATGTGATTGGCTAACCAATGTAGGCGGAGCCGAGAAGGTAATTTTAAGAATTCATAAACTTTTCCCAAAGGCGCCAATTTATACTTCCCAGTACGACCCGAAGGGAATAGACTGGTTTAATGATGCCGACGTCAGAACCGGCTGGATGCAAATACTACCTAAAAGGATGCGGCGGTTTTGGGGTCCGTTTAGACAAAAGTATTTTGAAAAACTAAATCTATCCGGATACGATCTCGTAATATCGGTAACCGGCGCAGAGGCAAAGGCTGTTAAAGTGCCAGACGGAATCCATATCTCATATTGTCACGTGCCCACTCAGTATTATTGGCAAATGTACGATGACTATGTAGAAAATCCAGGTTTTGGTATTTTAAATCCTATTGTAAGGTTTTTCTTTAAGCTGATGGTAAAGCCTCTAAGAAAGGCTGACTACAAATCCGCACAAAATCCAGATTATTTTGTGACCATTTCTGATTATGCTAGAGAGATGATTAAAAAATACTACAATCGAGAATCGGTAGTGATTCATCCACCAGTAGAAATTAAGGATTTCTCGGTGCAAAACGCTAAAGATATCAGCGTGGAAGACTATTACGTAGTTACTTCGAGGCAGGTAAACTGGAAGAGAATCGATCTCGCTGTTAAAGCCTGCCTTAAAACCAAGAAGAAACTTCTTGTAATTGGTGGCGGCCCAGAGCATAACAAATTAGTAAAGATGGCTCAAGGCTCTAACTTTATAGAATTTTTGCCAATTATGGGCAAAAAAGATTTAGCGGAGCATCTAAAAAAAGCCAAAGGCTATCTGTTTCCTAGCATGGAACCATTTGGAATCGCACCGGTAGAAGCTTTAGCTGCCGGCTGCCCAGTAATAGCGTTTGGTGAAGGCGGCGCCAAAGATTATGTCATCGAAGGAAAAAACGGAATCACTTTTAAAAAACAAACCAGCAAGTCTCTAGCCAGTGCTATTTTAAGATTTGAAAAAATGAAATTCGACAGGGCAAAAATCGCCAAAACTGCCGATAATTTTGACGAAAAGAGATTTGACAAAGAACTAAAAGACTTTATCAAAAAATGTGAGCAGGAAAAAAAGGGTGAAAAAACTGTTTAGATTTTTAATTTGTGCCATGCCGGCAGCTTTATATTTTTCGTATTTTCCATTAATCCATTTTGGCGAAAATGAATCCATGAACTTTGAGATTTCATTACCGCTTATCTGGTTAGTTGCATTTGATCTAACGACAGCTTTAATGTCTTTTCGCGAAAAAGATTTTTGGCGGGGGATTATAAAACATTGGTATTGGCTGCTTCTTCCTATTTGGCTTAGTTTATCTGCAATCTGGTCACTTAATGTAGTCAGAGGCCTTATAACCGCTATCATTTTATGGCTGATTTATCTTGCTATTTATGGTTTTTATTATTACAAAAACTTATTCAAAAAAGAATGCCGCACTAAGTTTTGGCAAGTTTTCTATGGCAGTACGATTATAGTTTGCGCATGGTGTTTTGTGCAGTGCATCCTAGATTTAGCGGGAATTAGTAGAGAATACACCTTGATGTGCGCTGGATGCACGTACTCTATGTTTGGATTTCCTCATCCAAATGGATTTGCGATTGAGCCCCAATTTATGGGCAATCTGTTGCTCGCTCCGATAATAACACTAGTATATTTTATTATAGAAGGCGGCGCATTTGCTGGTTTTAAAAAAGTCGCTTCCGCTCAAAAAACCACTTCCGCTCAAAAAACCAATGTCTCTGCTATCATCGCTAATCATCGTACGGCGGCAAAGTTGACACTATTATTCCTCTTTCTCGCAACACTATTTTTAACTTTTTCTCGTGGTGCAATCTATGCATTTACCGTTTCAATAATCTTTATGTCCACATTCGTAATCGTGCGCGAACAAAAAATCACAAGAAAAAAAGTAGCTGGGCGCGTTGGCTTAACTTGGCTAATAACTGTAATTGCGTTTTTGTTTACACTGAATCTTCAGGGAATAATGTCGGCCACCTCGCCAACCAGCGACACTTATCAAGATGGCGTAGCCAAAGTGCTAAATCATTTGTCACTTGGCAAAATCGACATTAGAACTAGCGAAAAAGAAAACTCAGACGAATTCAACACTTCAGACGAGTATACGCAATCAGATGATTATAGACAATCCAATGAATATTCCAAAGAAGACAAAGCCGAAGAAAGTAGTGCCACCCAAAAAGCGGTCTTCGATGGCTACGTTGCAGAATCCACCAATGCCAGATTGTATTTAAGTGATGCAGCCATGCAATCCTGGAACAAAGATACTAGAACGATGCTATTTGGCGTTGGCCTGGGCGGGGCTGGGCAAGCAATTTTTGCAAATGGATTTGTCCTAAATCCAAAAGAAATCGTACAAAACCAATATGTTAGCTTACTTCTTGAATCCGGATTAGCGGGAGTGGCTCTACTAATATTTACATTGGGCCTGATCTTAAGATTGATCTGGAAAAAATGTAATATTCTGTCGCCGATGCTGCTAGCGCAAATAGTCGCATATGGAGTCACGCTTTGCTTTTTTGCCGGTCTAGCCAATGCCCTGCAGATCTATTTATTAACCGGATGGTTAATAGTTTTCGTCCTGCTTTTTCAAGAAGCAAAACCAAATAAATCTGAGACCATTGACTAATAAGTATAAGTATGATATAATAAAACAATTGGCTACCACACCACGCACCTAAAGAGACTGGAGGGCATTGTGAAGAACTTCAAGGTAAGAGACATTGTCATGGGCTTTGCAATCTGTTTAAGCATGGTCCTGTCCGTCACTTGCCTCGTTCTTGGGGCAAGAGCTGCCAAGGCGGCAAAACTGATTGATCAGGCGTACGCTCAGATTGAGCGGCCGGAGACAATCACGAAGGATCAGCTTAGGGAGATTTACGACTCCTTCCGCTGGTGCGCGCCCCTTAATAGCAAGACCAGCGCGAGGGCGCAGGAAATCATAGAAGTAGTGAAGTATGTACGCTACCTCCGTGATCATGGTTTCAGAAAGGGGGAGATTACGTACTACGACGGAGTATTCCGGATAGACAACGTCTCCCTTGAGTCCTACTACGGGCCGTACTACGCATCCGCACCCTTCAGCTAGTCTCTGTTTAAGCCCCGAGGCGCTACGGCGTTTCGGGGCTTTTGCCTTATTTAAAGTTAAATGCTTTTACGGAAGAAATTGGTATTATAAATCTCGGCGCCATGATTTTTATAAAACTCTTGCGCTTTCTCGCGACCCTCACCACACGTAAAAACGAGGTTATTGCAACCTTTTTCGTTGCACCATTTTAGCATTTCATCCCAAAGCGCGCTGCCCACCCCCTTGCCGCGAACAGAAGAATCCGTAACAAAATCCTCAAGGTAAGCATTTTTTCTCGTAATAGGACCCATAGTTACGGAAAGCGTAGCAATTCCGATAATACTACCATCGTCATTCGTAGCAAGCAGCATATCATGATAAGGCGAATCAATAAGATCCTTAAACCACTTTTCGGGAATTTCACCACGATCTTTGCCACTACGAGAAAGCTGAATTAAAAGCTCCCGAATTCGGTTAGCAACTTCCAAAGAATAGCTATTTAATCTTGTTATTTTCATTTATAATACCTCCATAAGTTTGATTTTTAATTCTTCTGCTAAATCAGAAATAACTTTTTCGTCTTCGCCCCAAATCGTGATGCGAATTAGTGGTTCCGTACCAGATGGGCGAACCAGCAGGCGCCCATTCATTTTGGCTAATTTTTCGTTAAACTCTAACAACAAATTCTTAGCCTCATCTTTTTCCTTCAGCGATTCTTTTTGCTCGGGAGTAGCGGTCATATTAACAATAACCTGGGGATATTTTGTCATCGAAGAAGCCAGGGAATGGAGCGATCTATCAGACTCGGAGACGGTTTTTGAAACAGTAAGCGCAGTAAGCAAACCATCGCCAGTTGGCTGCCCCGGCAAGATAATGTGTCCAGACTGCTCTCCGCCAATCTTTATATTTTTCTCGCGCATAGCAGCGGCCACGTTTGAGTCCCCTACAGCGGTAATTTCAGCCTTAATATCATGCTCCTTGGCCCAATTTAAGAGCCCCTGATTCGTCATTACAGTGGTAGCGACCGCGCTAAGCTTAAGATGCTCAGCTAAAACAACGATAATTTGGTCTCCGTCAACTTCCTCGCCTCTTTCATCAATCATTAAGCATCGGTCACCATCACCGTCAAAAGCGGCACCAAAGTCTAGATGGTTTTTTATAACTAATTCTTTTAGTGTCTCTAGATGCGTGCTCCCACAATCTTGATTAATAGAAGTTCCGTAGCTTGCATTGTCGTGAATAATCTGGACTGATGCGCCAAGTTTTTCAAAAACAGTCTTACCTACTACGCTAGTGGCCCCATTAGCGCAGTCTAAGCCAATCTTGAGCCCACCAAAATCCGCCGGCGAAACGTAGTTTATTAAATGCTCGCAGTATAATTGCAAAGCTTCGTTATGTAAATCTTCACGCAGTGTAGCTGAAACCAAATCGTAAGTTGGTCCGCCCGCAATAACATTTTCGATTGTCTCGCAGCCAGCCTCGGACAGTTTAATTCCGCCATCTACTCCACGTTCAAAAATTTTAATTCCATTATCAGTGTAGGGATTATGGGAGGCAGTCACATCAATCGCAAAGTCAAATCCCATCTCAAAAAAACAGTAGCAAATCGCAGGAGTGGGTAAAACTCCAGCATTGGCATATTCTACGCCAAAAGTTTCTAGCGCGGTTTCAAGCTCCGCCAAAATCCATTCGGAAGATTCACGGGTGTCGCCCGCAATTAAAACCTTAATTCCATCGCCAGCATATTTTACTAAACCCTCCACAATTGCCGCTACAAAATCCGGCGTAAACTTTTCTGCTTTTTGACGGATACCGTCGGTTCCAAAGTATTTCATTTAGCTCCTTTCTATTAATTTGGATATTACTTCTATCGTTAGTTTTACGTCCTCCACCGTGCTCCCACGAGATAAATCGGCAAGCGGCATCTTGAAGCCTTGAATTATCGGCCCACCGCAGGTAAATCCACCAAATCTTTCTAGCGATTTATATAAAAGATTGCCAGAATTAAGATCTGGCACAATTAAAACATTAGCCTCACCCTTTACGTCCGAATCGTGAAACTTTTTAAGGCTAATCTCTGGATCTATAGCTGCATCTAATTGCATCTCCCCATCGATAACCCAATCGGGATGGTTTTTGCGAATCTTTTCTATTACATATTTAATTTTTAGAAGGTCTGGATTCTTGCCGCCACTACCGTTAGTAGAATAAGAAAGCATAGCGATAATGGGCAAAGCTCCAGAAAAAGCGGAAAAAGTGTACGCGGTATCTTCTACTATAGTGTAGAGTTGCTCGCGGCTAGGAAGCTTATTAACGCCACCATCGGCAAGGGCTAGCAACTGCTCGCCTTTACGGCAGATAAAACAACTAGAAAAGTAGCTTGATTTTAGCGGTAAATTATCTTTATAAACAAGCAAGACATCGCGCGAGGCATAATCGAGCCCAGTAATCATGCTATCGGCCTGGCCATTTTTTAATAGATTAGTTGCATGCTTTAAACTATTTGCAGTGATAAACTCAATTTTTGGGAAGCTCTTAATTGCCTCTTTGATGATAGGGCTATTAAGCTCTGGCGCCACAACTCTCATAAAACGATTATAGCACAGCTAAAATGGGAATATGATACAATAAAATCAGCTAATGCTTAAACTGAAAGGAAAAAATGGTATTATCAAGTAAAGTTAATCAGGTAGAAAGTTTGGGTGGCATGAGTTCTAGCGGAAGTGCGAGTTTTTCGTCTGACCCTTTTGCCAACATCCAGCTCACAATGTTGTTAGTAGCTGCTGTTATAGCCTTGATTGCTGCAATTTTGCTATTTACATTAATCGTGCAAAGGAAAAAACCGTTTAAAGGCAAATTTGCAAATTGGTTAAGAGAATACTTAAATTTTCGTTCCATTTTGATTGCTGGAATTATGAAATTCTCGTATCTTTTCTTATCGGCGTTTTTGACCGTAATGAGCATCGTAGTGATGTGTAGTGGCAAGGAAGAAACGGTACTGCCGATGATTTTGGCCGGTCTCGCTTTGCTGATTTTTGGCAATATCTTGTTAAGAATTATTGCCGAAATGACAATGGCTATCATTGTAATGTGGGAAAACACCTCAGATATTAGGTTGATAATGGCAAAAAAGGAAGAACCAGCCGAGATAAAAGAGCCAAAAAATCCAGCAGAGCCAGAAGCACCAGTAAAGCCAGAGGTTTTGGCGCAAACTACCGAACCACAAGCACCAGAATCACAAACTTCTGAACCGCAAACTCCCGCCGCGTAGTTTTCGAGCACAAAAACACCCCCAATAGTGCGGGGGTGTTTTTTGCTGTCGGTTACTTATCTACAATTTCGCCTTCGATCGGCTCCTCTTTGTCTTTTTTGTCTTTCTTTTCGCCTTCGGACTTGCCTTCTTCCTCAGCGTTTGCTTGGTAGAGCTTAGCGCCAATTGGCATAATTTTCTCGGATAGCTCCTTCTCGGCAGATTCCAACTGGTCTTTGTCGGATTTTTCATCGTTTAGAACCTTCTTAGCTTCCTCAATCGCCTTTTTAATAGTATCCTTATCCTCGTCGCTAATTTTATCCTTATATTCGTTAGGCATCTTTTCGGCGTGATAGATGGTGTTTTCTAGGTGGTTTTTAGCATCGATTTTTTCGCGCTTCTTCTTATCTTCCTCTGCGTGTGCCTCGGCCTCTTTTTGGGCTTTTTCGATCTCTTCTTTACTCATGCTGCCAGGCTTTTCGATGGTTATAGATTGCTCTTTGCCGGTGCCTTTGTCTTTGGCAGCAATATGCATAATACCATTAGCGTCAATCGTAAAGGTCACCTCAATCTGAGGAATACCACGTGGCGCAGGCGCAATGCCATCCAGGATAAAGCGGCCGAGCGATTTGTTATCGGCAGCAAATTCGCGCTCACCCTGCAAAACGTGGATTTCTACCTGGGGTTGATTATCGGCAGCGGTAGAAAAGACCTGAGACTTAGTGACGGGAATAGTGGTGTTGCGGTCGATTAGAGGTGTACGAATACCACCTTCGGTCTCAATCCCAAGAGTCAAAGGAGTTACGTCTAGAAGCACAATGTCCTTAAAATCACCTTGCATCGAACCAATTTGTACGGCGGCACCAAGAGCTACAACCTCATCTGGATTAACACCTTGCATCGGCTCCTTGCCAAAGATCTTTTTAACCTTTTCCACTACAGCTGGCATACGGGTCATGCCACCGACCATTACGATCTCATCAATATCTTTAGTGGTAAGTTTGGCGTCCTTCAAAGCCTTTTCGACTGGCTTCTCTAGGCGATCAATTAACTCCGCCACGAGTTCCTCGAGCTTGGCTCTAGTCAAAGTATATTCAAAGTGCTTTGGCCCATCAGCATCAGCGCTAAGGAAGGGAAGATTAATATCCGTGCTAGTACTAGAGCTAAGTTCCTTCTTGGCCTTTTCGGCTTCGTCCTTAACGCGCTGCATCGCAGCAGGATCATTTTTGATATCAATACCAGATTCCTTCTTAAACTCATCAACCAAATAGTTGACGATGATATTGTCAAAATCTTCACCACCAAGGTGAGTATCACCGTTGGTAGAGAGCACCTCAAAGACCCCGTCGCCAATATCTAGGATAGAAACATCAAAGGTACCACCACCAAGGTCAAAGACTGCGATTTTCTCATCTTTGTTAGAATCAATACCATAAGCCAGAGCAGCAGCAGTCGGCTCATTAATGATACGCTTAACTTCAAGCCCGGCGATTTTGCCAGCATCCTTAGTAGCTTGGCGCTGAGAATCGTCAAAATACGCAGGTACTGTAATGATGGCCTCGGTCACAGGCTCGCCCAAAAACGCTTCAGCATCGGCTTTGATTTTAGAAAGAATCATAGCTGAAATTTCTTCGGCGGTATATTCTTTGCCATCCATTTCTACGGCCACGCTCTGGCCTTTTTTGACAATCTTGTAAGGGCTGATTTCGATATCGCGCTGGACCTCTTTATCTTCGAATTTGCGGCCAATCAGGCGCTTAATACCATAGATGGTGTTTTTAGGATTAGTTACGCGTTGGCGCTGCGCAACTTTACCTACCAGCCTCTCGCCTTTTTTAGTAACAGCCACCACGGAAGGTGTGGTGCGATCGCCCTCGGCGTTAGTAATTATTTCTGGCTTGCCAGCTACCATGTATGCAAATGCACTGTTGGTGGTGCCAAGGTCAATTCCAATCATTTTTGACATATTTTCCTCACTTTCTTTAGTTTGTTAGCACTCGCACATGTAGAGTGCTAATCTACCCTCTATTGTAGCGCACTGGCACTCACATGTCAATAGTGCCAGAACTGGGGTGGAGTAAATATTTTTCGAAAATCTGTTTTTTATTCTTTTTATGCTAAAATAGTATTATGGATAAAGCTAAATATATAATGGCAGGAGGTTTAGTACTAACAACTATTATTTCTAGCCTCATGCTTTCCTCTTCAACCTCCGCCGACACCACCACGGTAGAAGCCAGTGTCTCCGTTCCAGAATCATGTTCTCTTTCTGGTACTGGCACAAATTCTCATAATGCAGATATAGCAAATGGTACCTATCAAAGCGGTATTGGCACTACTACGTTAAAAGCTATGTGTAACGATAGCGGTGGTTTTGCTATATATGCCATAGGTTTTACTAACGAAGAATATACAGGAACCGACCATACTAAACTAATAGGCGTCAGTAATGGCCAAAAGATTACTACCGGTACTTCTACTAGTGGTGCTACCTCAAACTGGGCTATGAAACTAGAAACCAGTAGCGGTGCCGCTTATCCCATTACATTAGATAATGGCTATGGTAGTTATACTGCGGTACCAGATACCTATACCAAAGTAGCTCATAGAGCTACCGGTACAGACGTAGGCTCATCAGCTACTGGTTCAGTTCTTACCACTACCTATGCAGCCTACATCTCTAGCGACCAAATAGCAGACACTTATAGTGGTAAGGTGAAGTATACATTAGTACATCCATCAACCGAAACACCAACAACACCTCAGGCTACTCAATCAGGCAAAATTTGCTACTATCCAAATGGTGGCAATGTTGAAGGTACTATGGGCTGCCAAGCTATAACGTCAAGCGATACATCTGTCACTCTTCTAGCCTCTAACTTCTCCCGTACAGGTTATGGTTTTGCTGGTTGGAGCACCACTTATGATTATTCAACCACTGGCGATGATGTATATTTCTATGGCCCACAAGAAGATATTACTTTTACAGCAGGACAGTATACTGGCAATAATCCAGGATTATCACTATATGCTATTTGGGTTAAATCAAAAGGTAACTTCCAAGACTCAGCTAAGACTACTTCTGTCTGTAATAGCCTCACAGCCGCTAGTACTAGTGGCACTAGAACCCTCGCCAGTATCTCGGCTCTTACAGACGCAAGAGACAATCAAACTTACGCCATAGCTAAACTAGCAGATAGTAAATGTTGGATGATAGAAAACCTAAGACTAGATAACACAGCTGAATTAACTCTAGCTAACACTAATAATCCACTAAATGACGGCACAAATGTCACGCTAAAGCATAACTATACCGACACAGACACTTATAACACTCTTTCCGCTACATCTAGTGTAGCCTACGATGCTGATACTGCCCCAGACGGATGGTGCACGTCAATCTCTGCTGCTTGCTATGATCAATCTAGGCTTAGAACTGATAATACTGCAAATAGAGCTACATATACTTCCGGCCAAACCGTATCTAGCCAAGACGCTAATTTATATTCATATGGTAACTATTATAACTGGTATTCTGCCACGGCGGGCAATGGCACCTATAGCAAATCTAGTGGAGAAGTGGCGGGCGACTTATGCCCAACTGGCTGGAAATTACCATATGGTAAGAGTTCTGGTAATGGCAATACTCCAGGCGGATTTTACTATCTAAACTATAAAATCAATAATGATTC
>JAEEUB010000020.1 GCA_016286785.1 Candidatus Saccharimonadota bacterium | reverse complement strand
CCTGTTCTACGAGCTTTCGGGCCATAGCTACAGTACTAGCGCGCTTTTTGGGCCCGTCGTCGACGAGTGGCAGAATATGTGAATGAATATCAATCATTTTGTTCCGGAGCGCCGTAGTAATAACTATTGTAATACTTTGAAGAATTATTGCGATTCACCATGTTGAACACAACACCGGCGATGTTGGCGCCGACTTTTTCAAGAGCGCTCTTTGTGGCCATCAAATCGGCTTTCTTGGTAGCACCATCGCGGACTACAATCAAAGTTTCGTCCATCAAACTCGACAAAATCACGGAATCGGCCAAACCACCGACTGGCGCGCCATCGAAAATCACGATGTCAAAGTAGCGGCACAAAACCTTAATCAAATCTTTGTTCTTTTGAGAAGCGAGAAGTTCGCTTGGATTTGGTGGATAAGTACCACAGGTAATGATGTTAAGATTTTTTAGCTTAGTTGGATGAATATACTTACCAAAGCTCTTTAAATCACCAGCGAGAAGGTTAGATAAACCCTTGGAATTCGTGATGTTAAAAAGTTTATGCACGCGGCCCTTGCGAAGATCACAGTCGACTAGAAGCACTCTTTTATCAGCCTGGGCAAAGGAGATGGCGAGGTTCGAGGAGACGAAGCTTTTACCTTCGCTCGCGTTGGTGGAAGTGACTAGGATGGTTTCGAGCTCTTTATCCACGGCCGTGAATTGCAAATTGGTACGGAGACTCTTAATATTTTCACTAACAATAGCCTTTGGTAAATTCTCGGCGATGAGTTCGCCACCAACCTTGCGAGTTTTGACATCGCCTTTGGAGATACGGCCAGTGACAGGAAGACCAATTGTTTTCTCGACGTCTTCGCTGTATTTCACAGTGTCGTCAAAGTAGAATTTGATAAAGGCAAAGCCGGCTACGGCAAGAGCCGCAATAATAGCTGCAAGCATCACGTCGCGAGTCAAAGTATTATTGGCTGGCGATTCTGGCGTGGTGGCCACACTGAGCTGAGTAGTGTTTTCAATTTTGTAAATGTTTTTGATTTCTTCTGCAGAAACGGCAGCGATTTCGTTAGCGATGGTGGCTGAGAGTCTGGCGTCCAAATCTCTTACCGTAATAGCAAGGATGGAAGTATCGTTGACTGGTTTAATGGTGACATTTTTGCTAAGTTCCTTGACGGTAGTATGGAGACCGAGGTTTTCAATGACGTGATTTAAAACTAATTCACTTTTGGCGATTTCGCTATAGGTCGAGGCAAGTTTTTGGCTGGCATTAACTTCATTTATATTTTCTGCTGATCCATCAAGACCATCAGACTTAGCAATCACTACGGTAGTCTGAGCTTGGTAAATTGGTTTTTTGAATGAATTATCATAAATGAATACGCCAACAACGGCCACACCAATCACAATGGCAAATGCCAAAATATAGTGCTTCAAATACCTAAAAAAATCTCCAATATTTATTTCTTCCATACTTTTTCCTTCTCTCTTATTATAACATAGATGCCAAGAAAATTAAACAATTTATGCTTATTTGTAAAATTCTTTGTACCACTCGGCAAATTTTCTTAGACCGTCGCGGAGCGAGGTATGTGGTTTGAAGCCGAAATCTTTTTCTAGTTCGCTCGTGTCAGCATAAGTGACTGACACATCACCTGGTTGCATTGGCACGAGTTCTTTGTGGGCTTCAAAATCGTAGTCTTCTGGCAAAACTTTAGCGCGGATTAATTCTTCTTGCAAAATTTGCACGAAATCTAATAAGTTTTCTGGGTTAGAATTGCCGATATTATAGACTTTATATGGTGCAAGTGGCAAACCATCTTCGCCTTGCTTTTTCTCCGGGGCTTTTGCCATCACGCGCATGACGCCCTCAACAATGTCATCGATATAAGTGAAATCACGTTTACAATTGCCGTAGTTAAAAATCTGGATTTTCTCGCCTTTGATTAATTTGTTAGTGAAGCCAAAGTAGGCCATGTCCGGACGGCCAGCTGGACCATAGACGGTGAAGAAACGTAGACCAGTCGACGGGATATTATATAGTTTGGAATAAGCGTGTGCGAGTAACTCGTTGGATTTTTTGGTGGCGGCGTAGAGGCTAATTGGATTGTCTACTTTGTCATCCGTGGCAAATGGGACTTTTTTGTTTCCACCATAAACTGAGGATGAAGAGGCGTAGACTAGATGTTCTGGTTGATAGTGGCGACAGGCTTCGAGGATGTTGTAAAAGCCGATTAGATTGGCTTCAATATAAACGTCTGGATGATCAATGGAATACCTCACACCAGCTTGTGCGGCGAGATTTACTACGATGTCTGGGTGGTAGGTTTCAAATAGTTCGTTTACTTTGACTTTATCGGCTAGGTTACCTTTGATGAAAGTGAAATTATTGTACTTCTTTAGGTCGTCTAGACGATAATCTTTCAGGCGCACGTCGTAGTAATCGTTTACGGAATCAAAACCGATTACTTTGGCTTTTTCGTTTTCCTCGCAAACACGTTTCGCAAGATACCAGCCAATAAAACCAGCTGCGCCGGTGATTAAGATTGTTTTGTTGTCGAATTTTGCTTCGCCACTCATAGTAATCCTATTATATCTAATCTGCTTTACTATTTCAACTCTGTGCGATATAATAAGAGTACATTCGGGAATACCCGCACTACCCCTTTCGCAAGAATGGGGGATATTTTTACTCAAAGTATAGATTACGAAAACCGTCTTTAACTATTTGTAAATCCGAGTTTGGTATCATGCCAATTTTCTTATAGAGTCTGGACACGCTGAAAACACGAATTTGTGCTAAAGAAGCATATTGTTTTTTATTGCAATACACAAATGTGGCATACCAGCTTCCATGATGTTCTTGTGATGTCAATGGAACTCCAAGAAAGCCAAACTTGCTCAACTTTTTCAAAACTAAAACTGGTCTTGAAAAAGCATCACTTTTACCATTAATTTCAATTCCTACGTTTTCGCCAACAGCACACCACCATATTTCACCCTCGCGAATTCGTGGCACTCTTCCAGTAAAATGTACGTTTGATTTTACTTCGATCCATCCGTCAAAATCTTTGTCTTCGTTATTATCCATATGACTCCTTTGATTTATTTCGCATGAAAATAAATCACAACTGAGTGAAAACTACAACCCCCCACTCGCTTAGTTAATTATTCCTCTTCCGGCTCAACACCGTCGTAGCAATTCTTTTTACAAATAGCTTAGTGCTCTTATATGTTTTTGTATATCTGATTCCGATAAAATATAATAGGTTTGGCACTATCAAGCAAATTATCCCCCTCATGACTAGGTTCAGAGCTCCTCCAAACGGTAAGTGTTCGCAGGCTAAGAAAGAAACAACTAAACCAACCGCCGACAACAGAAAATAATAAAACTGTTGCTTATAAAAACCAGATAATTTCTCGTTCTTAAAGTAACTCTTGAATAAGACAGCGTTTCTTTGTAAATAATTGAAAACGAAGATTGTAATAATAGTTGCCATTATCACGCCAGTAATACCAAACAGTTTACCTAACACAAAGTTCAGCAACAGATTCGCTACTGCTTCTATAATATATGACCACCTTAACTTCCACCACATACCAGTACCAGAAACATATTGATTACGAATATTGTTCATATTAATGACATAGAAGTATACGCAAAATAAGAGCATATCAGAAGCCGGCAATAACAAATCCTCGCCCGCCCAGACCCTCATAAATGGTTGATAAAAACAAGCTAAGGTTACCGTGCAAAAACCCATAATCCCAGCAAATATTTGTGAGAATACTATTAAATGCCCATAGTTCGTTTCTTCGGAATTTTTAACCACACTATTCCCCACGCTGGCACTCATAGCGTTGCATATTACCAACATCAGTCCATAAAGTGCTGAATATATATAATAATAGTTGCCATAAATTGCTGTAGCCGTTAGACCGATAAAACTAGATATGACTAAATTATCAAAAGAATTTCTGAATGTATCACAAATCCTATCCACCATCAACCCCTTCACTTGCTTTTTCATC
>JAEEUB010000016.1 GCA_016286785.1 Candidatus Saccharimonadota bacterium | reverse complement strand
AAAACGGAAAAACAAATTATAATTATGGTGAATTGGGCTTGTCCAAAGTACAGGAGTCTGCCCTTCGTTTTTATGGTAACGCCGAGTGGTTTATTCAAGATTTGAATGATTTTATTGAATCGAATGAACTCGAAAAATATTTTGACGAAAACGGCCCTAAGGACGAGTTTTGGCAGTTCGAATTCTCTAAAGGCGATTTTGATGGCATAATAAGATATGCATACTCCAAGGGTAAAGAAAATTCAGTAGTGGCGGAGTCACCGTTAGGATACTCTAAAAGGATACGACATCGGGATGACGTTGATTATGCTCCATTTGGGTTAAGTAGTAATCAGGCGGAGGCACTAAGGATTTACGACACGCTTGAAGACGATGTTGCTAAAAATGATTTTAGGCTCTTCGCTTCTGACGGTTGCGACGAAATACCAATAAGTAGAATAAAAACTGCCCCTCAAATATTGAACAGGTTGGGCTTATCAAATTCTAGCGAAATCACAGCCCATAGATCGGCTTTCGCTAAACAATTACTAAGGGTAGATTTGGATGATGACGAAAAAATGTTTGACAGTCTAGAACGAATTGAAGACGTTTTCATACATAACAATCTTCCTTTTGTAGGAAAAGCTTTTTTGTCATTTCAAATTTTGCATCCATCTGCATCATTGGATTCTGATTTTAATTTTAGCGAGTCTAGCAGTATTAGCCCATCTCTGAAAGGATTGCCGAATAACGCCGCTCAAGCAAGTGGCATATCTGGCAAAGCAAAGAATCGCGAGACCGTAATTTTCTCTGATCTACTAAAGGCTTCTTTCAGGTCAAACAATCGCTCCATGCGTGAATATTTGGAAAATTTGAGGATAGGCCAAGATTTAATAAACAAACTATCCTCTGGAGAGATAAGTTGGGATAGATTCAAACAACCCGAAAACGATGATACGTCGGGAGATGCAAAAACGGAGCGCGACATATTAAACATTTTCGTCCAGCACCTCAATACTATGTATAACAACACTGATTCTGGGAGAAAATCACCTAATAAACTAACTGGTGATTTAGAACAGGATTTAACGACTTTAGTCGGCGCTTTCTCGCCCACAGAACGTCATAAATTAAGTGACAGAATAGTCCGCAGTTTCGCATTCTTCGCCGGAATTAGGGACTTTGATAGTGCCGAAACACTATTAGACTCTATCGCGGAGAATGCGACATCCCGAAATAGAGAAGCGGTTAAAAATGGACTAAAGCTCGAGAGAGGCGATTTAGTGAAAGGTATTGGTAGAGTACGCTATTTGCCTAATATTTTGCAAAACGGTTCTGTTGCAAGAGAATTTTTAGGAGATTCTGCCGGGAGTGATGTGACGCCACTTGATACAGATTTAAGCATTATACTTGAAAATCCAGATAGTATTTCGGCTGGACTAGATGTCACCGAGGCCAGTGGATATGGTCCAGTATGGTTGGTATTAAAAGGTGATGAAAATCGCTCAGGAGAAGGTAGATTTTCTATAACACGCAGAGCGCCAGAAGAACAAAACCAACAAGTTGACGCACCGGATATAAACGGGAAACTTGAAGCATTTTATACTGGCGCAATAGGCAGAAGTCATTATGGTATTAGAACTGGGTTTGGCTCATCGGAAATAGATTACTTTATTTCCGACTCTAACGATGTTAATGGTACGCCAACTTCAAAGATCATAGGGCTAGAAACAGCGCTAAATGGCTTTTATATTCCAGTTTTAGACAAATCAAGCGGCGAAGTAGCTTTCTCTCCTGAAGATTATGATGAAATCAGAGAAAAGATGTCTGGCCTGAGTTATTACGGGGCAGGAGAGTATAAGGTTGCCCCAAAAGACGAAAGAATTTTAAAAGCTTTTAATTTCGACGGAGAAATAATACCTAGTACGGAGGATATAATTGCAGAATCAAGTCATAATCGCGAAGAAGTAGATGAGAAACGTCGAGCTATTATTGAGCAAGTTATTATGCCAGTATTGGAAAGATACAACTTAAAATACAAACCAAATATCGACGGTGATTTAACAGTAGGGGTTGCAGAAGTGATTGATACGGGTTCTACAGGTAGGTATTCTAACGCTCCTCATGATGGCGATTTCGATTTTGTGATGAAATTGGATCGGGAATACTATGGCAAGGGTGGCAATAATTCAAAAATGGACGAGATACGTGATACGTTTTGCCAATTAATGGGTATCACTAGTCCAGAAGAAAAAGAAAAAGCGTTAAAAGGTGGTAATTTTAGGGTAAAAAATGTTAAACTTAGCGGGTTAGACAGTCTAGTAGATATAGATATAACATTTACCCATAAGACAAACAAGGTGGAATATTCTACGGATATGGCTCTTAATGACTATTATCATTCCATGAGCCCTAATGACAGAGAGAGTGTGGTAGCTAACGTTGTTTTTTGCAAAAAATTCCTAAAATTAGCTGGAGTTTATAAACCGAATAGAGGAGATAAACCGCAGGGCGGTTTAGGCGGCGTTGGTGTTGAGAACTGGATTCTCCAGAATGGTGGTTCTTTCCTGGCTGCAGCTAGAGACTTTATGGCGGTCGCAGAGCAGTGCTCTAGCTTTGACGAGTTTCGTTCGCGTTATACTATTTGGGATTTTGGAGAAAACCATATGGCTAAGGGAGAAAAACAGCATGACAACTTCGTAGCGGACAATATGAGCGCTACTGGCTATGAGAAGATGAAAGAAGCTTTAGGCGCTTTCTTGGCACAACAAACATAACTTCAATCTGTAATCCGCAAATAATATGGGATTAACCGCGATTTACAGTGGGAAAACGACCGAAATGGGCCTTATATTCGGAATGGTGGGGCTTAATTAACCAGGTTTTAACAATTTATAAGGAAGACATCACGACTACTAAGCTAGAGAAGATTATGCTATAATCGCATTATGAATAACTCTACGAATAATGCAGCTGGACGTTTTAGGACTATTGCCGCAGTGCTTGTATTGCTAGCAAGAGAAACTGAAGATGGAACTGAATATCTTCTACAAAAAAGGCAAAACACCAGTTTTGCGGATGGGATGTGGGATTTTTCGGCTTCTGGGCATGTGGAGAAAAATGAGCCAATGACTGCAACGGTCTGTCGTGAAGTTAAAGAAGAAATCAATGTTGACGTTTCGCCAGAAGATGTTGAGTTTATTGGATTGCTGCACTCTTTCGGTGATGGAGAACCAAGGTTTTTGGGTTGTTTTAGGATAAAAAAGTATTCTGGTGAAATAAAAATAGGTGAACCGGAAAAGGTTGCGGAGCTAAAATGGTTTAACGAGAACGATCTACCAGACAATATTATAGATTCGCGAAAGGAAGCTCTTGATAGATTCAAAAAAGATGGAGTTTTTTATCAAGAGTTTGGCTGGGTTTGATTAGGCTAAAACATCGGGGATTTAACCGTCGAAATTATAGAGGTAATTTATGATTTTTGACGTGTTTTTATCACAGAAATGGCACAAAAATAGCCCTCTATACTAACGAGGGATTTAACAGATATTTACAGATTGCGGAATAGCTGAAAACTTTTTTATAACCCGAATGGTGGGGATTACAGGGCTTGAACCTGTGACCTTACGAATGTGAATCGTACGCTCTAGCCAACTGAGCTAAATCCCCGGTGCCGTAATTATATCTCAAATAATTAAAAGGGGCAAGAACGGGTTTGGAAAAATTGACTTTTCGTCTATGTATGATATAATATATAATATATAGTTTTAAAAAGGTACCTTAGGGTAGTTTGAGAGTGATGATTGGGGGGTAGAATGAAACATTCGACGGACTTGGCAGTGATAGCTGCGTTGCCAATTTGCCTACTCGTGGTAGTGATGCTCGTGGCAATTTGTGCCGCTTGCCTCTATTCATGTGTGGGTGCATGACGACACTCTCTACACTTACGACAGCCCAGAGCCGCGGTGACACATGAGTCACCGCGGTATTTGTATGTGGACATTCGAACTAAAGATACTTAAATAGATAAGTGTTTGACGAAATTGATTAACTATTGTAAAATATGAATATGGACCATGATTGGCCCTTCGGACATTAAAACTCGGCATTTGGTAAGCGTATCGACTGTGGGGGAGGAGGTTGGGTACGCAACGGAGTGATTCGCTTCGTCTAGAATCCGGCGATTTATAAGTACCTATTTTTTGCCAAAGAGAAAAGGAACCAAATATGGGTATTAACACGGAATTGTCCTTCCAGCCCGATGATTCTAGGCGGGCTTCATCATCTTTATTGCTTGAGTTGCGGGGAAAGGAAAGCGGTTTGGCAGTTGATGATGATAGTAACGACAGTGTTGATGATGATGGTGACTGCCCTTTCTTCTTTGGAGAGCCCGTCCCGACAAACTGGGACTAGCCGTCGATGTTCTGGTTTGTATGTCGGGAAGACCCGGGGTGGCGGCAACGCCGCGTAGGCCCCGGGTTTTTCTTTGGAAGCTTATCGGTATTCCCAGCCCTGTGATTCGTAAAAGTCCATTGCAGTAGGGAGTCCTGAATACTTAAGGACTAGATTTGTTATCATGTCTATCATTATTAACGTAAAAAGAGTGGTTGTTAGTATAATAAAGAGACGTTTATTTGTGATTCTAGCTAGGTAGATACAGAAAGGGAACCAAACGTACATTAAAAGCATTGAGGCAATTGCAAATGCGGAGGCGCTGAGCAGGCAGACGAAACCGCCGATATTGCCGAAATTCCAGGGTTGATTGTTGTAGTCCCAGTACCTTGCACCACTAAGCGTATACACTAGCCATCCACTGATTAGTTCTAAGATTCCGGTAGCAAAGAAGGAGATGATAAGAACTAGCCAAGGACGAGACCTGAATTTATAAGTTAAGGGAATCACCAAGATGGCGCCCATAGCATAAAGATTAATCCAGGGAAGAAGGGTTCCGCCTTGCATGTACCATTTATTGCATCCTTCGTTTATAAACGTAAAAACAAATTCGTGGAGCCAACCGATGAAACCGGTGGTTATAACGATTAGAAAAAAGGTGCAGATTTTTTGGTAGGTTTGTAGTTTTATTTTGCCACTAAGGTATTCGCGGTAGTTTTTTCTTAGAGTAAGGTTTTTAATCATTAACCTTATTATAGCATTATTTATAAGTGGTGTTGTGGTATAATCTACCCAATGTTAGAGTTAGTGAATATTAGTTTTGGCGGTTTTAATGGGCGAGTTAAGAATAAGATTTTAGACGGGATTTCTTTAAAGTTTGAGAGGGGTTCTTTTACGGTTATTACTGGCTCGAATGGATCTGGTAAATCAAGTTTAGCAGAAGTGATAGTGGGTATTAAAAAAGCATCCAGTGGACAGATTATTTTTGATAAAACCGACATCACAGACAAGACGATTACGGATAGGGCAAAAGAGGGTATCGCTTTTTCTTTTCAGCAACCTGTGAAATTTAAAGGTGTTACAGTTTACGATCTTTTGAATATTTCTAATGGAGCGCTGATGTCGGAAACGGAGGCCGGCAGGTATTTAAAAAAGGTTGGGTTGGAGCCAGAGAATTATCTTTTTAGAGAAGTAGATGAAAAACTTTCTGGAGGCGAATTAAAGCGAATCGAAATAGCTAGTGTGCTTGCGAGGAATGCAAAATTAATAATTTTTGATGAACCGGAGGCAGGAATTGATATTTGGAGCTTTGAAAAGCTTACTAGTATTTTTAAAAAACTAAAAGCTGAAGGGCGAACTTTAATTGTTATTTCTCATCAAGAAAAGATTTTTAAAATTGCCGATGAGATCATTATGCTTGAGGGCGGTAAAGTTACGGCAAGGGGCACTTTTAAGAAAGTATTATTAGCGGCCGGGGAGGCAACTAAATGAATTTAACTAAAGAGGAAAAACAGATATTATGCGAGGTTGCGGATATTTTTGAAGTGCCCGAGGGGGCTTATAATTTTAGGATTAATGGCAAATCTGTGGGACGAAAATCTACGGCTAATATCGATATTCAGACTAAAAAGAAAAAAAGTGGCTTAGATATTTATATTAAGGCAAACACAAAAGGTGAGACTGTGCATATTCCTGTGGCGATTAGTGTTGCTGGATTAAAAGAGGCGGTTTATAACGATTTTTATATTGGTGAAAATGCCGACGTTACGATTGTGGCTGGGTGTGGAATATATAATTGTGGCGAGCAGGATTCGGTACACAATGGAATACATCGTTTTTATGTAGAGAAGAAAGCTAGAGTCAAATACATAGAAAAGCATTATGGGTTTGGGCGAGGTGTTGGCGGAAAGATTCTAAATCCTACCACTGAAGTATATTTAGAAAAAGGAGCCGAGGCTGAGCTTGAACTTGAGCAGATTAAGGGTGTTGATTCTACGATTCGGAAAACTAGGGCCGAATTAAAAGATGATGCGAGAATCATCGTAAAGGAACGTTTAATGACACATGGTCGTCAAATTGCCAAAAGCGTTTATGAAATAGAATTAAACGGAAAGAACTCTGTTGCCGATCTTGCTTCTCGTTCGATAGCACAAGATTGCTCGAATCAGCTGTTTAAAGCGACCATCGTAGGAAACAATGTTTGCCGTGGGCATTCTGCTTGTGATGCGATTTTGATGGATGAAGCAGAAGTTCATGCGGTTCCAGCGTTAAATGCTAAAACTAAAGAAGCTGAGTTGATTCATGAGGCCGCGATAGGCAAAATCGCTTCCAGCCAGTTAACTAAATTAATGACTTTGGGATTAACTCCTAAAGAAGCTGAATCAAAAATCATAAATGGATTTTTAAGATAGTTTTTAGTTTGATGGGAAGACGAAAGAGTGCTTATTCTGGCTAGCTAAAGACGAAAATATAATCATAAAAAGTACTTGCAATCCCATATTTAGTGGTATATACTAGGTATCAGACACTAAATGTAGCGTTACGACAAAAAACCTGAACATACAAAGGAGGTATAAATGTTCAAAAGAATCATTAAGAGGGACGGCAAAATCGTTAAGTTTGATCCGGAAAAAATAACCGATGCGATTGCTAAGGCTGGACTTGCTACTGAGGAGTTTAAATATGACCGTGCTAAAGCTCTTACTGAGAAGGTTTTAAAAAGAGCCGAAGAAACTATTACTGCTCGAACTCCTAATGTTGAACAAATTCAAGACATCGTGGAAGAAGTTTTGATGGAATCTAGTTTTAAGAAGACTGCTAGGGCTTATATTCGTTATCGCCAGGAGCGTTCAAGGATTCGTGACGCAAAATCCGATTTAATGACAATATATCGCACTATTTCTCATGCGGATGCTGCGGAGGATTCTGATATTAAAAGGTCCAATGCCAATGTAGATGGCAATTCGGCGATGGGTAAAATGTTGCAGTTTGGAGCTGAAGGGTCTAAACTGTTTGCTCGAACGGTGTTGCTTCGTCCCGATGTTGCTTTGGCGCACGAAAATGGGGATATTCATATTCATGATTTGGATTTTTATGCCACTGGCACTTTGACATGTTGTCAGTCTGATCCTTTTGTTTTGTTTGAAAATGGTGGATTTAATACTGGGCATGGCCACCTTCGCACACCGAATTCGATTGGTTCGTATGGTGCGCTTGCAGCGATCTTGCTTCAAGCCAATCAAAACGAACAACATGGCGGTCAATCTATTCCTAATTTTGATTACGCTATGGCGCCAGGCGTTAACAAGTCTTTCCGCAAGGCGCTTAAGAAAAATCTTGAAAAATACAATAAATTTACTGGGAAAAAGCTTGAGCTTGAGGTAAAAGATACGATTGAGTTTGGTGATGATGCAAAACTAAAGAAAGCTAAGTGGCCTAAAGAAGTGATTGAATCATCAAATGAGGATGTGGAGCGCGAGACGCTTCAGGCAATGGAAGGCTTTATTCATAATCTTAATACGATGCACTCTCGTGCTGGTGCTCAGGTTCCATTTACGAGTATTAATTTTGGAACTGATACGACGCCGGCTGGACGCTTGGTTTCTAAATATTTACTACAAGCTACCGAGAATGGTTTAGGTAAAGGCGAGACACCAATTTTTCCAATTAGTATTTTTAAAGTTAAGGAAGGGGTAAATTACAATCCCGAAGATCCAAACTATGACTTATTTAAGAAATCGATGGAAGTTTCGGCAAAGAGACTTTTCCCGAATTTCTGTTTTGTGGATGCGCCATATAATCTAAAATATTATAAGAAAGGTGATTATCGTACAGAGATTGCGACTATGGGTTGTCGCACTCGCGTATTTGCGTCAATCTTCCCAGAATCAGATGGAATTGTGACTGGGCGCGGAAACTTGTCATTTACGACGATTAACCTTGTAAGAATCGGCATCAAGCACGGCATTTGTACTGGTGAACGCAGAGAAGCCGACTGGGATGGTTTTTATAAGGAATTAGATGAAAAGATGGACCTCGTAAGAGATGAGCTATTGGAACGATTTGAGTTTCAGGCGAATCAACATGTGCGTAACTTCCCATTCTTAATGGGGCAAGGAAACTGGTTTGGATCCGAAAAACTTGGGCCTAATGATACTCTGCGTGACGTTATCAAACATGGTACTTTGTCTATTGGTTTTATTGGGCTTGCCGAAACACTAGTTGCTATGATTGGTAAACATCACGGTGAAGACGAGGATGCGCGCGAGCTTGGTCTTGATATTATTACTCACATGCGCGAAAAATGTGATCAATATTCTAAAAAATATAAACTCAACTTCTCTTTGCTTGCTACGCCGGCGGAGGGAATTGCAGGGCGCTTTACTAAGATGGATAAAAAAGAATACGGCGAAATTAAGGGTGTTACTGATCGTCCATTCTATACAAACTCGTTCCATGTACCAGTTTATTATCCAATCTCGGCATTTGAAAAGATAGAGATTGAGGCTCCGTATCACAATTTATGTAATGCTGGACACATTACTTATATTGAGCTTGATGGTGATCCGTCGCAGAATATTGATGCGTTTGAATCGGTGATTCGTAAAATGCATGATGAGGGAATTGGATATGGCTCGGTTAATCACCCAGTTGATCGTGATCCGGTTTGTGGATTTTCTGGAGTTATTACTGGTAATCGTTGTCCGCATTGTGGAAGACTAGAAGGAGACGTAAGCTTTGAAAGATTATCATAAAATTTCGTTAGAGAAAATCTCTAGACAGTTAGAGGTGCCCGATGGCTATATTAGGTTATCGGGGCCGCTCGAACACGATAATATCGTGAATGGTGATGGGTTAAGGGTGGTACTTTGGACGCAAGGCTGCCCTAATCACTGTAAGGGTTGTCAAAATCCAGAAACTTGGGATTATGAAGCTGGTGCTTTGGTTAAAATTGATGATCTCAAAAAAGAACTAAAAGAGTTTAGAGGGCAAGCCGGAATCACTTTTTGCGGTGGTGAACCTTTTGTTCAAGCTAAGGCCTGTAAAGAGATTGCTGATTGGGTGCGGGAGGAGCTAGGCTGGAATGTTTGGAGTTTTTCGGGTTTTACGTACGAAATCATAAAAGAATACGGCAAAGAACCTTGGGAACTCTTAAAATCACTTGATGCTTTAATTGACGGGCCGTTTATACTTGAAAAGAAGGATTTAAGTTTGAGATTTCGCGGTTCGAACAATCAACGTCTGTTGTATTTAGAGCAGGGTGTTGGTGAGATTTTACGTATAGAGTAATATTTGGTATAATTTAGAAAAGAATGTGTGGAGGATAAATGGAAAACAATACCTTTACGGTTTTGCCAATGAGTCAGCGTTTTAATCTGGTGCCGGGAGAGACGATTGAAGGCTCGATTACTGTTGTAAATCCAGCTGATGCAACGGAAGATTTTAACTATAAAACTAGCATCATGCCGTATGGCGTAGTTGGAAATGATTATACGGCCGATCTAACTACGGATACGACTTACACTGCGATTTCTAAATGGATTAAGATTTTGGAGCCAACTGGCACAATAAAACCAAACGAAACTAAGGAGGTAAAGTTTACTATTACAGTGCCAAAGGATGCTCCTGGCGGAGGGCAATATGCTGCAATTGCGGTATCATCGAATAACGACACTTCGTCTAGTAGTGGCGTATCTGTGCAAAATGTATTTGAGCTGGCGAGCCTTGTCTATGCAACTGTGCAAGGTGAAACAAAACACGATGGTGAGGTGCTTGAAAACAATATTCCAGGATTCGTAATGACTCCTCCGGTAACGGTTAGCGCGTTAATTAGTAACCATGGTAATGTGCATGAGAATGCGACTTTTGTAATAAAAGCGACAAATTTCTTTACGGGTGATGTGATTTTGCCTACAGAAGATAATGAAGGCGAATATTCTGAAATTATCATGCCGGATACCGAGCGATACGTTGAACGCGAAATTAACAATCTTCCGGCTCTTGGTGTAGTAAGGGTTTCTCAATATATTTATTATAGGGGAAACGTATCTAAAGAAGAAAGAGATGTGATAATTTGTCCGATCTGGTTTATGGCACTGGTGGCATTAACTATAGTGACGTTAATTATAACGGTTATACAGATTGTGAAGAAGCATCGTAAGAATCGGTCATTAAAACATATTGAAGCATAAAAGATAAGGAGAAAAGATGCCAATAGTAAGAAAAGCTATCATTACAGATGCTGGCTTTGCGAGCCGTTATCTGCCGATAACCAAAACAATTCCAAAGGCGATGGTTCCTTTTGAAGCTAAGCCAGTAATGCAATTATGCGTTGAAGAATGTGCGGATGCTGGAATTGAAGAGATTATAATTGTTGCTACACCCAACACCAAGGCTAGGGAAATATATGACGATTATTTTCATAATCCGGCTGATAATGTGAGGGGTTTATTGGAAAAACAAGGGAAGTCAGAACGTTTTGAGGAAGTGCAGCGAGTGCTTAATTTTCCTAAAATAACTGTAATCGAACAAGATCCAAATTTGCCTTATGGCAATGGTTCGCCGATTGTGTCGGCAAAAAACTTTGTCTTGAATGAGGATGCTTTTGTAGTGCTTTATAGCGATGACATCGTTTTGGGACAAGGTGACGTAAAGACATTAATAGAAGAATACGAAAAACATGAAAATGCCAAAGCGGTAATTGCGGCGCAAGAAATGCCAGAGGAAGTATGGAATCGGTATGGGATGATTGCACTAAAAGAGAATGGTGCGTTAAGCCATATCGTCGAAAAACCAAAAACGCCAAACCTTTCGCCAAGCAATCTTACTAGCTATGGACGTTATTTATTGACGCCAGAAATCTTTGACTTTCTGATTCCATCTAATACCGGGTTAGATGGCGAGCTTTGGACGGTGGATGCAATTACAAAACTTGCCGAACGGGGTGATGTAATAGTTGCGCGTAGCCGTGGCAAGTGGATAACCACAGGCGATCCTAAGAATTACTTTATGGCATATCTGGAGTACGTGCTTACTGAAACTGATTACGGCGATGAGGTGCGTGCTATAATAGATTCAAGGAGATAATATAATGAATGTAGCAGAATGGATATTAGTTGTAATACTTAGTATCACTCTTTTAATATTTTTAATCGTGGGGATAGTTTTGGTAGTAAAACTGATTGGTCTTACTAAGGAAGCGCAGAAGGTTGTAGCCAAAGGGCAAGATATTGCGGATAATGCTAATGGCATCGTATCGAACGTAAAAGGTATGACTTCTATTGGTGGTACGGTTGGAATGTTTGTAGAAAATTATGTGAATCCTGCGGTTAAACAAAAAATGAAAGAAAAGATGAAAGAGAAGAAAAAGGAGGAAGATAAGAATGGCAAAAAAAAGTAAAAAGAACGAAAAAAGCGGAGCCGGGAAGTTTTTCTTAGGAGCTTTGCTTGGTGGGGTAGCTGGTGCCTTAGCTGGAAAATTTATTAAAATCACTAAGGACGATGGCGAAGAAATTGACGAAGAGGCTATGGCTCCTATTGAAAAAACAGAGAAGAAATCTACTAAGGCCACCAAGAAAGAGAAATGAAATTAAAAAATAGTGATTTTGTTCATCTCCACAACCATACTCACTATTCGCTTCTTGATGGATTAACGAAAATTCCTGAGTTGGTTGAGTTTGTAAAGAGCGATGGCATGGAGGCTGTGGCGGTAACGGATCACGGCACGATGTCGGGCTTGGTTGAGCTTTATAAGACGTGCAATGACAATGGTATTAAACCGATTCTTGGATTAGAGTCTTATGTTGCAGCTCGCAAAATGACAGACAAGGATCCGGCACATGATAAACAAAGGTTTCATATAACTTTACTTGCCATGAACAGTAAAGGTTTTGAAAACCTTTGCCATATTATGAGCAATGCCGAAGTACGTGGTAAGTATTACAAACCTCGTACGGATCACGATGAGCTTGAAAAATATAATGAAGGTATTATTTGCCTCTCTGGCTGTATGGGTTCCGAGATTAGTGAGGCGATCCGCGCTGACGATGATGAACGTGCTATTGAGTTAATCAACTGGTACAAAAAGGTTTATGGGGATCGGTTTTATCTTGAAATGCAAGATCATGGCCATCCTAAATCTTCTACTCATTCTGCCGAACAAAAGAAAATTAATGATTGGCATATGGCGCATGCTAAGGAACTGGGGATTCCGCTTGTTGTTACTTGCGATGCACACTACTTACGAAAACAAGATCAGGACGCGCACGAGGTTTTGTTATGTATTGGTACTGCATCTAACCTATCGGATCCAAACCGGATGACCTTAAAGGATTATGACCTACATGTGATTCCGGCGCAGGAAATAATAGAACATTGGCAGGATACTTGCCCAGAGGCGGTACTTAACACTAAAAAGATTGCCGATAGATGTGATGTGGATTTGCAGCTTGGACGTATTTTGATTCCAAAGTTTCCGATTCCCACAAACGACGATGAGAAAACATATCTGGATAAGTTAGTTTTTCAGGGGCTAGTTTATCGGTACGATGGACGACCGCTAGAAAAAACGGTTGATTTATCGATTGAGGAGTGCCGTAAGATTTTGGGAGAAGTTGATAAAGAACGTGACGAACTACATCAGATTTTGCCAAGGATTGATTATGAACTTTCTGTGGTAGATAAGATGGGTTATAATGGTTATTTCTTGATTGTGCAGGATTTTATCAACTGGGGGAAGGAACAAAGGATTGTTTATGGACCTGGGCGAGGTAGTGCGGCGGGTTCGATTTTGGCATATGCACTGCGTATTACTGAGCTTGATCCGTTAAAATACGATCTACTTTTTGAAAGGTTTTTGAATCCAGATCGTATTAGTATGCCGGATATTGATACTGACATTCAGGATACGAGGCGTGATGAGGTGATTGAGTACTGTACGAGGAAGTACGGTGAAGCGAGGGTGTCTAATATTGCGACCTTTGGTAAGATGATGGCAAAAAACGCGGTGCGTGATGTGGCGCGTGTACTAGAGGTGCCATATTCTGAGGCAGATAGGCTAGCTAAAATGGTGCCAGATCCGGTGATGGGACATCATGTGCATCTAGCGGATGCGATTAAAACGGTGCCGGATTTAAAACAAGAATACGAAACGAATCCTACAAGTAAAGAAGTTATTGATTTTGCTTCGCGGCTTGAGGGTACTATTCGTAACCACGGCGTGCATGCTTGCGGTGTAATTATTGCGCCCGATGACCTTGATAAATTTTTACCGCTTGAGGTTTCGGCGAAGGGGCCGGTGGCCGCACAATTTCCGATGGGGCAGGTTGAGGAAATGGGCTTACTTAAAATGGACTTTCTTGGACTTTCTAATCTGTCTGTAATTAATAATGCACTTAGAATGGTGCGCAAAGTTTATAATACCGATGTTGACATGTATTCTTTGGCGCTCGATGACGAAAAAACATATGAACTGTTGCAGCGAGCCGAAACAACTGGGGTTTTTCAGCTGGAGTCTGCTGGCATGAAGCGCTATCTTAAAGAACTAAAGGCTTCTACTTTTGAGGATATCATTGCGATGGTGGCACTTTATCGTCCGGGGCCAATGCAGTTTATCGATTCATTTATTAAACGTAAGCATGGTGAGGAGCCAATTACCTATTTGCATCCAGGGCTTGAAAATGCACTAAAAAGTACTTATGGTATTTTGATTTATCAGGAACAGTTCATGCAGATATCAAAGGAGTGGTGTGGTTTTACGGGCGGACAGGCCGATACTTTGCGTAAGGCTGTAGGTAAGAAGAAGGTTGATCTTATGAATAAAGTAAAACCGGAGTTTATTGAGGGTGCGGTAAAAATTGGTGGCGCAACTAAAGAGATAGCCGAAACATTTTGGAGCCAGCTGCTTGATTTTGCGAACTACTGTTTTAATAAATCCCATGCCGCTTGTTATGGTTTAATTGCTTATTGGACGGCATATCTTAAGGCGCATTTTCCGGATGCTTTTATGGCGGCTTTGATGACGTCTGATATGCGTTGGACGGATCGTCTTGCGATTGAAATTGCGGAATGTAAACGCATGGGCTTAAAAGTGCTTGGCCCAGACATTAATCAGTCTTATGGAGACTTTGGTATTGTGGGTGGGAAGAACACTATTAGATTTGGTCTTTCGGGCGTAAAAAATATGGGCAAGTCTTTGATAGAAGAAATCGTAATTCCGGAGCGAGATAAAAATGGTCCGTTTAAATCAGTTTGCGATTTTGCTAAAAGAGTAGATTCTACGAAGTTTAATAGAAAATCATGGGAGTCTGCGATTAAAACAGGCGCGTTTGATCGATTTGGGTATTCGCGCTCGGATCTTTTGTTTAATTTGGAGGCGATTCAGTCTTATGGGGCTAAGATTCAAAAGGACGTAGGCTCGGGTCAGACGGATTTATTTGGCATGATGGGAGAGGCCGGAGCAGTTCCGGAAGTAGAAATAAAACCGGCTCCAGTGCAGCATCCAGATAAGGAGCAGCTGCTTTGGGAACGTGATTTGATGGGATTATATTTATCCGCGCATCCACTGGATAAATATGATACATATTTTGAAGAACAAACTCATCCGATGAGTTTACTTACTACGGAGAATGATGGAAAGTTGATTATTGTAGGCGGTATCGTTACGAACGTCCGCACTATTCTTACTAAAAAGGGCGACAAAATGGCTTTTGTGAAGATTGAGAATAAAACGAGCGAGACTGAGTTTATTGTTTTTCCGAGTACCTTTGCGGAACACGGAGCCAAGTTGGAGATGGATAATGTCCTTAGAGTTACGGGCAGGATTAATGCTAAAGATAAGGACGGTAATCCTACTTCGGAAGTGAAAATTTTGGCTGAGTCTATAGAGCTAGTTTCTGATGAAACTTTGGAGAATTATAAGCCTACAGGTACTAAACTAGCGGCTCCGGTAAAGGCGCCAGGAGGAAATCGCCGAAGAGGTAGCCGGAGTTCTGCTGAGCGAGTTTATTCTGGTGGACAGAGTAGCGATTCTGCGCCTGAGAGCCCGCCGCGGATTTTAAAAGAACCACCAAAGGATCACACAAAGGAGCGCTTATATATTTTAATCCAAAATCCGGATGACGTAGAAATTTTAAAGGCGATTCGCCGGTTGGCAGATATTTATTTAGGGATGCAGGAAGTGGTTTTAGTATTAAAAGAGGGGGAAGAAAAGCGTCCGCTTCGTATGCCGTTTAGAGTGGACGCGTCGGATCAAGAGTTGATTGATAAGCTCCGTGAGCTTGTGGGGGCTGATATGGTCGTAGTTAAATAGGGGTAGGCTACTTCGGCTTGGTTTTTGGGTTTGGTTGACAAATTTACTTCCTTGTGCTATAAATTGTAGTAGTTGATATTATCTGTTGAATAGAAGCAATTCTGTCCATGGATGGTATTGATGGTCTTTATGATTTGCCAATCATTCTATCCCCGCGAGGGGAGAGAGGAGGAGCCTTATGGCTTCTGAGTCGGTTTATGAAAAAACGTTTGGCTCTATGGGGGAGATGATGGAGGAAATGGAGCGGTTGGCTCCATTTCAAGGGGATCCTCTTACGCTTATCATGAAGCAAAAGGAACTCGCGAAAGACGAGTTCGGGTCTAGTCAGCACCACATAGCATGGAGCCATGGAGCCACTGACTGTGAGTTGACGATTTTCCCTGTTGCGGATGATGGGTCTGTGCACTGTGTAGTTACTCTGCGGCCTCAAGTCGACTGCTCTGGATCATCGTGAGGAGGAAGAGTTTTCAACTCACGCTCCGATGCATCGGCGGCGTCGTTAGCGAGACATCGGCCGGCGCTTCGGCGCCTCTTCGCTTAATGGCAAACCGAGAAGGCGGGCCAATGGCCCGCCTTTTTCGCGCCAAATTAACAAAATAAAATTTGCGTGAAACGCTTGTGAAAATAATAAAAGAATAGTAAAATAAATATAAGCACAATGTTTTTGTAGTGTGGAGATTGCAAAAACTTGAAAAAAAGCGAGGAGTAAAGCATGAGTCAAATGACTATAAATGTGAAAGAATCTAGCATGCCGGTGCCGGATGCTTCTGATTCGGGAACTATTGCGCCGGGAACCGGAACTTTTACGACACCAAGCGTTGAGAATGGAGCGACGGTGGCGGTAGGGGTAGTTTCGATTTTATTGTTGGTGGCAGTTGCGATATTTGTAGTATTAAGAAGGCATTATGGTATTAAACTGGTAGCTGGAAGAAGCCGATGGCTCGCAAAAAGCTTGGTTTTGCTTGCGATTATTGCGGCGATTTGCTCTTTCTCGACAATGCAAACTAAGTACGATAATAAAGAAGTAAAAGCTGCGGATAATGGTTCTTCTTCGCTTTCAATATCTACAGAAGATATTACTATGGAATTAGAAGTGGCCGATAAGTCTGTTTATGGAATGGTAGCAAATAAAGTGACTGTAAACGCCGCAACGTATGCTGGTTACACTTTAAGTGCATACGTAACAAATCCGGATTTGGTTGCGGCAGGTGGTTCTGATGCGATTATGAATCTTGATGGAGATACACCAGCAAAACTTAATGATAATTCTTGGGGCATAGCACTCGCGCGGCCAGATGATCAAAACTCAGAAGTCTTTTTGGGGCTTTCGGCGGATAGTGGCGCCCCAACTCTTTTAAAAGAAACTCATGACGTAACTTTAAAGGGTGATGAGAATATATTTTATTATGGAGCGTATGTGACTCCGGAGCTTTCCTCTGGCGTTTATACAGGAGCGACGATTAATTACGTTTCTGTAGCTAATTTTGACCCTGATGCGCCCGTGCCGTCAGATCAAATTGGCGTTATATTTGAAGGCGAAGGGTTGGAATTTGAAGGTGGAAAAAACCAAAATAGGGTAAATTACAAAGAAACTTGTGGTTCTGTTTATAGCGGCGAGCCAATGATTATTAAGACCAGCAATATCGATGATGATGGTGTGCAGCATGGGGCTTATACTGGTGATGATGGATATATTTGGAGAGATTTAAGGTTTGATGGAGTAAGATTGCTGGAGGTTGAAGTAAAATATGATTTTACTCCTAATACTGGCGATATTCATATGTCTAAAAATGGAAGGGATTGGTTTGGCTATCCTGTTGGGGACGAAGAAGGTTTAACTACTAAATACTTTAATGTTTATGGTGATGTGTTAAAAATAGATGCGTATACTTCGGCTGGAAGTGTTTCTCCACGCGATTATGGATTTTATATAAAGATTACTCCAATTTATGATGAGCGAAAAGACGATACTAGTGAAGTAGAAAGATGCTTTTTTGCAAGAGAGGCAGGGGATTATGAGGAGCCGGCTCATATGACAAGGTACTGGATTAACGAAGACGAGGATGCGCTTTATGGTGGGGTTGGTGTTGAAAACTACCTTGACGAGAATAAAGATTCGCTTATCGGCAGCGTAATAACAGTTAGAGCCTACAATCCGGATAGAATTATTTATGATGGTAATAACGCTACGGCTGGTACGATGAATGGGTTTTATAGTGATTGGGCGCCTGGCAATGCGACTGGAAACGTCGACTTAATTGCTCCAAATTTTTATAAGGATGGATATGGTTTTGTTGGGTGGAGCGAAAATGCGGCGACTACCGCAAACGACGGCAGTAAAATATATGGTCCAAATGAAAGAGTCAATAAACAAGATTTTACTTTTGATGCAAATACGCACGAGAAAAAGCTTTATGCGGTATGGGCGGCTTCGGAAGGCACGATGCAAGGCTTTGATGGTTGTAGCAATATGCAAATTGGACAGATAAGTGCACTTACCGACACTAGAGACGGCAACACTTATGCAATTACTAAAACCGAGAATGGACATTGTTGGATGATGGAGAATCTACGGTTAAATTCGGAAAACTCGGCAGATGAATCGTTGGCGCAGGGGTTTGGTGGTGCGTTTTCTGGATTAGCTCAATCGGAGGATAGCGGTTTTACAATTTTTGAAACAGTTTTCAATGAAAAATATACTGCAGATAATATAGTCGGCGATAATCAGGTTTATAGAATTCCAAGATATAATAACGAAAATACGCGGATGGGTGACGCTAACTTGGTAGTAACACCTGGTGGATCGGATGATCGTGGTGAAAACTGGAAAGACGGTACTCATCGTAAATGGCATTCTTATGGTAATTATTATAATTGGCCGGCAGCAATGGCTAACACGGATGACTATAACATGGGAAATTCTGAATACGCCGGAACTTCAATTTGTCCAAGGGGCTGGCATTTACCGGCATATAATGGCAGAAGGGAATTTTCGATTTTTGGTAGTTTAGCACAGGATTGGACAAGATTTCCTCGTAATTTTGTGTATTCTGGGGATTGGAGCGATACTACTGCCTTTAATCGTGGTGTGTTTGGATTATATTTATCTTCTTCTTCTGTTGTTAACGGTAACGCCGGCCAATATGTGATGTTGAATAAGGGATCGGATAGGATAGATGTTTTGCCTCAGGGGAAGGTTTATACTGGCTCGGTGAGATGTCTAGCTGATTATTAATAAGAGTCTAGACTCTTTTGGTTGCTCGGTTTTATTTTATATTGATTTTTGAATTGGATTTTTTAAAAAATGCTTGCTTTTTTACCATAACCATAATATAATGAGGGCACAAATAGGTCATACAAAATTAACAAACAGGTGTGTTTTAACATGCAAAACAAATTTAAAACAAAATCAATCCTCGCAGGATTCAGCATAATAATAGCTAGCTTTTTAGTTTCTAATGCTTTTAATACTGTTTCTGTTTCCGCTTACTCTGCTTCTCTCACCACTAGTAACGATATCTCTCTTGATGCAGTAATGTCTGAAGATGGTACTTCAATTCATAGTGAATCTATTAATGTTCAAACGGATTGTAGAGCAGGATACAACTTAACTATAGCTACACCAGAAGGTAGTGATCTATATAAATACGATAATGGTACCCAATCTAGTAATACTGCTTCCTTTACTGCAGTAGATGGTACTTCTGCTCTAAATAGTAACAACAATACTAATAAGTGGGGATACACTCTAACTACTA
>JAEEUB010000019.1 GCA_016286785.1 Candidatus Saccharimonadota bacterium | reverse complement strand
TGAAAAAAATAGCAATTTTAGGTAGTACAGTTGCCGTAGCACTCACTGCAATGCCAGCACTCGGTGCGTTCGCAGACGTAACCGATACCGTTACTGTTACGATCAACGGTGCTTGTTCAGTCGGAGGCACAACTTCTACGACTGGTGCAGGTGTATCGCTATCCGAGACTATGACCAACGGTGCTACAAAAGTTTGGAATGCTGATGGCACGGCCGGCGGTAAATTAGTTGTTTCTTGTAACGATACCGCAGGTTGGAACATTAAAGCTGTAGGCGCCTCGACCGGTAGTGATAATACCGTGATGGTGCCAACCGCTTCTGGTACGCCAATCGCAACTGGCGCAGCAACTTCTGGCGCCGCATCTAACTGGGCATTTAAGGTAGCTGGCACTAACACGGTTGCCGCCTATCAAGAATTTAGCGCAGTTCCAGGCACCGCAACCAAGGTTGCCGGCAACAACGCGTCTGTTTCTGAGGGCGTCATCAATACTGGCTATCAAGTATATATAAGCGCAACCCAAGAAGCCGATACCTACACCGGTAAAGTTACATACACCGTAGCTCAAGGCGTTAACTAATCCAACACTAATACAGCCCCTAAATTGGGGCTGTATTTTTTTGTTTTATGTGATATTATTATTAGAGTTAAAGTGAGGTAGAGATGGAAGAAAAAGAAAGGAAACTATCAAAAAAAATAATAATCGCATACGCCATAATCGTGGCTGCAATAATGGGGTTAGTGGCATTAATAATTTATACCGTTACGAATAAAAAAGAAACCCATATCTACGAGACGCATGTAGGTAACAACTCATCGTCATTAGCGTGTACCACTCACGACAATGAAACCGCGTTTTTTAGTAGCGAAATAGCAACTAATGTTTCTCACCTTGTAAAACTTGTTTATAAAGACGGAGTAGTAAGCAAAATATCGTATGAATATGATGGTGAATACGATTCCGAGGAAGATGCTAGAAAAGACAATGGAGATATGCATGCTAAGTATAATATTTATTTAGGCGAACACAATATAAGTCACAATGTCTTGACCCCAGTTTTTCAACACGACGGCAATATTGCAAGAATTAGATTGTTTCTAGATAATTATAACAATATGAATGCAGTAATCGGAAAACTATTTTATATTGGGAGCGCAGTTGAAGATGCGGTCGGTAAAAATTCAATTGAGGAAACGAAAAAAATATACGAAAACAAAGGTTTTTCATGTATAATTAGTGACTAAGAGCAGGGTAAAATAAAAGGAGGTATATGCTGTTAAAAAAAATAAAGAAATTAGCAATTGTGATAGTGCTATTTTTGATGCCTGTTATTGTGGTAGCGAATGTATCTGCGGATGACTATGAAGGATTGGATTCAGTAATGACGATTTCTCCACCAAAACAGAAAGTTGTACTAATTCCTGGTGAGGATTATGAAGGCTCCATATCTGTTTCGTGTATGGGCGCCGCAGCTAATGACTTGAAGTATTCCGTAACTATTGGATCTTTTGGCCTTGGCAAAGATGAGAGCGGTAATGTAGACTATAACGATACGGATATCGATACAATTACTAGTTACAACCAAATCATGAATTGGATTGAACTAAAGAAAAAGGAAGGCACGGTGGCTCGCGGAGCGACAGACACCATACCTTTCGTAATACATGTGCCAGAAAATGCTCCAGCAGGTGGTCAGTATGCAACTATAATTGTGCAAGATGACACGGTACCGGAGGAATCAGCTAAAAATAGCGTTTCTATCGTGAGCAAGGTAAGGTTCGCATCCAGTATTTTTGCCGAAGTGGCTGGCGAGACCGAAGAAAAAGGGGAAATCAGGGAAAACAATGTACCATCTTTTCTGCTCAATAATCAATTGACGGCGACTTCGTGGGTAAAAAACAACGGGAACGTACACACTAACGCTAAGTATACTTTGCAAGTTTGGCCGCTATTCTCCGACGAAGAAGTTTGCACCAACGAGGAAGAGGCTGAAACTAGTATGATCATGCCGGAAACCGAGAGATTCCATGCTCAAAGTTGTGGTCTGCCCTCTATAGGTATCTATCGAGCAATCCAAAAAGTAACAATATTTGGGGAAACCTCGATGGTCGAACGAACTATCATCTTTTGTCCACTATCGATATTATTCGCAATGCTATTCGCAATTATTGTTCTAGTTGCTTGGATTGTCTATCGAGTAAGAGCTAATAAAAAGCGAGTTGCCGCTAGTAGCAATAAGTAAAAAAATACCGCCCCACCCGGGGCGATATTTTTTATGGTAATATTATATATAATATGGCATCAAGAAATCAAAACCATCAAAAAAATTTGTTTAACTACCTTGATTGGTTTTGTATCGTAATCGGTATCTTAACCTCGGTGGCTACAGTATTAATGGGTGGTGAAAAATCTCCACTATATATTATCGCTGACATAGTGGCGCTTCTTAGCGGTATTATTGGGACAATTTTAGCTATTAAGGGGCGCCGTAGTAATTTCATCTTTGCGGTTTTAAACGCCCTTACTTATAGTCTTGTGTCGTGGTGTAATCAATTCTATGGCAGTGCAATAATTAATCTTCTAGTCTATATGCCATTTTCTCTAATCGGGTTTTATAATTGGGGTAAGAATAGAAACAAGAATAAAGAAGTTATTGCTCGCACATTAACTATTAGGGAGCTAATAGTCTGTATTGCGCTCATCACTATTTCTAGCGTCGTCTTAAATAGTATATTAATAATGGCTAGCGGCTCATCTACTATCTTGGATAGTGTAGCCACGGTTCTAGTTTTCTTTGCGACATTTTTTGCAGCCTTTCGCTATAGGGAGCAATGGGTTGCTTGGTTTATAGCTGACGTCTTGCAGCTTTTTATGTGGACTACAACTAATGATCCGGCCATTTTGGTTTTAATGATATTTTTCCCGCTAAGCTCTATATATGGATTTATTAATTGGCGAAAACTAGTTAAAGTTCCCCAAAAATCAAAGAAAAAGTAAGAGTTGCTAAAACGTTATGTTCTTGCCTAGAGGCTAGAGATGCTTTATGGTAGAATTATAATATGAAAATTATAGAGAAACAGATTAAAAAGGCTGATTTAATCAAAGATTCGTCAAACTTTATTGATGAAAATGCCATTAAGGCGGTCGTTGACATTAAAAGAGAAATTATGGCAGTCGATTCTCCGATGCACTATGAATGTGAACAGCTTTTGCTTGAAAATGGCTCAAAGCAAGAAGACCTTTGGGGGATTAATCTATATCTAGATGAATGCGATATCGATAATTTGGTCGAATTTGATTCGATGATTAATATTCGCCCCGCTCAAAATAATCGCAGTCGTTTCGTAGAGGACCCTAAAACGCAGGAGAAGATAAAGGCAGTAGTGCAAAAATGGCTGATTTAAACTATATACACAGTAAAGAAACTCGCTTAGGCTGGAAAAATCACCCAATTACTTACCAGATGGGAAATATTGGAAGCGAAGTTTCGCGCTCTTTAAAGTGGATTGGCAAAAATCAATCCAGAGCAGATAAAGCAATCGACCGAGCGCTCGAATTATTTGACTTTACCATCGAGGCTAATATTGATAACCATGCAAGGTTGACCGAAATCATCAAGGCTCGGGATGAGTTTTGCAATTACTTTTTTGATAATAATTCTTACCATACGGATCCAATAAAGATGCAAAAGTATTATGATGGATTCGTTATGATGGAGAGGCTAAAAAGGTATAGACCTTAAAGTTCTGGTGGTAAAACTTATGTAATTTGATGACTTTTTTGTCCACTGCAAAATTTATTAAAAAAGTCCAAAAAAAGTATTGACACTGGGTATAAACTGCGATATAATGGGGAAAGTTTAAGCAAGTCGAGATTTTCGACCTCTACAAAAAGAAATGGAAAGCGAGGAATCTTTTGAGGCCGCTTCTGCGACTCAAAATCATTCTTAAGGACTCTCCAATTAACAATTTGGAAACGATAAAGATTTTAAAGACGGAAACTGCAATCGAATGCCGATTGCTAGTTAAGTCAGTGCATAAAAAGGTAATTAAGGGCACTGATAGTGGATGCCTTGACAATCAATACCGATGAAGGCCGTAGAAGTCTGCGATAAGCCTCGGGGATCTGACAACGAGAAATGATCCGGGGATTGCCGA
>JAEEUB010000015.1 GCA_016286785.1 Candidatus Saccharimonadota bacterium | reverse complement strand
AAAGACCATCACTCCAAGTATGGGGCGGCAATATCTACTCTAGCGGAGGAATAAACACAAGCATCGCAGCTAAAACTATTGAAGGCGACCTCCATACATTTGGCTCCTGGGGAGAACTTGGCATTATCTCCGGTGGGGCGGTTACAGGTATGGCTAGCGGCGCAGGTTACGGTTACTCTGGGCCAAACTCCGCCGCCAACCCTGGTGGCGCAAAAGGTAACAATTTCTGCGAGGCTAGTCCTCTATCCTTTGCTAACAATGATTGCCAAAATAAAGAAACAGGTTCTCTAGACATCTCCTTTGGCGGGCTTTCTAACGATTCGGATTTCATCACTCAGGCCCTCGCTAACGAAAATGCAAATATTAGAAATAGATATTCCAGTTTCTCCGATTTTGAGTCCGATTTTAATGATGGCGAAATTGAAATTGACTCTGGTACAGTATTTATTAGCAATCCAGAAGACAACATTGATATTGACAAGAATGTAAAATACACCGGAAACTATACGTCTCTAGATTCTATACCTAAAGTCGTAATCTATGCTAAGAATGTTAATATTTCCTGCAAAGTATCGCGCATAGACGCTCTTATTATTGCAACAGGAACAGTAAAGACTTGTAGTAATGGCGGAAATATAAATAGTAAAGATCGTTCCAATCAACTAATAGTTAATGGCGCCATCATTGCAAAAGAACTAGAAGCAGACCGTACCTATGGCGCCGGAGCTGGAACCGATCCTGAAACCGGAAACAATTATTCCATTATCCCAGCCGAAATCATCAACTTTGATCCGTCACTTTATCTGTGGGGTAAATTCCGCTCAGAAAGCGATCCAAGCAAGTCGCTAAAAACCACCTACAGTCGCGAGTTACCACCTAGATTTTAAGCATAAACATTAAATTATGCGTGAAATGTTTTGAATTGTCAAAAATGTGATATAATAGTGCGTAGGAAATGATAATTTCATAGTTGACTTTTGACTTAACTTATGATATTATAGTGAAAATTTATCAATTTAACTGGGGCAGAATAAGGAATAAACATAATGGACCAGAATGCGGAAATTCTTAAAAAAGCAATATCCGGAAGCCTAAAAATAATCGAGCAAGAGCGCGAAAAAGAAATCATCTCTCGTAGATTTGGCCTAAAAGGCACTAAAGAAACGCTTGAACAGATCGGCGATATGCTTTCAATCACTCGTGAGCGTGTACGTCAGCTTGAAAAAGCCATTTTGGTCCGTCTGCAAATTTCCGCTGAAGATGGTCAAATCCCAGAACTAATTGCTGCCGAAAAACTACTAGTCCGCAATCTTACAGAAATGGGCCGCGTTGCAAAGCTAACCGAACTTGCCAACAAAGTTTACAGCAGATCCACTACTCCGTCAGAAAGAACGGGTATTTATTTTATCGCGACTTTTGCTAAAAACCTATCCATCGTGGAAGAAAACGACAAATACCATGCCGCAGTAGGCATCACAGAATATGGTGACAGTAAAATCATTCGCAAACGCGTAGACGAAATCGTTAAAATCATTAAAGAAAACAAGGTTCCGCTCACTCTCGAAGAACTTGACAACAAGTTAGATTATGAGCATCCTGACCATATTAAAGCCGTTGCTTCAATTTCTAAATTGCTCGCCTCTTTGAATGGGCACTGGGGTCTAGCTAAATGGCCGTCAGTAAATCCCAAAAACATCCGCGATAAAATCTACGTTATTCTAGAAATGAAGCACGAGCCAATGCATTTCTCGGAAATCGCTAAAGAAATCAAAGAGTCAAATTTTAAACGCAAGAATGTCACCGTACAAGCGATTCATAACGAATTAATTAAAGATCCGCGCTTTGTCTTAATCGGGCGAGGAATCTATGCCTTATCTAACTGGGGATACAAAAAGGGAACTATCTCAGAAATTATCACCGGTATCCTTGAAAAGAGTAGCACCCCGCTTACTCGTGAAGAAATTGTTAAACAAGTATTACGCGTACGCAGGGTTAAAGAAACTACTATATTATTAAACCTACAGAATAAGAAACTATTTAAAAAAGTTGGACGAAATCAGTATACTTTAGCTAAAAATGAAGAAAAAGGATCTTCTAAAGCTTAAACATACCGACAAGTTGTGACAAAAGACACATTTGTGCTAAAATACTATTATGGAAGCGGTTATACATTTTATTTTAATGCCAATCTTCTGGATTCCAATCGTAGGAATCTTGGCTTTTCTAACGTATCGTAATTATAAAAAGCTAAACAAGCTGAAAATGCTAAATGTAGATTCGGTACTATTAATGCTAGAAATTCCAAAAGAAAACGACAAAAAAGAACTAGCCGCCGAACAATTATTTGCCTCACTCCATGGTATCTTACGCGATAAAAGCGAACTCAAAAGCTCCGGTGGAATACAAGAGCATCTTTCCTTCGAAATTGTTTCTACTGCCGGACAAATTCGTTTTTATGTATGGGTGCCAAAAATCTTGCAGAATTTTGTCGAAGGTCAAATATACTCCCAATACCCCACGGTTCAAATTCACAAAATGAACGAAGATTACGTAGATGACCGCACCAAATATCCAGTCTGCTATTCCTCAGAATTAACCCTAACCGAAAACGAAGCTCTGCCAATCAAAACATTTGATAATTTCGAAGTCGATCCGCTGGCCGGCATCACTGGCACGCTTGCCAAACTTAGCCCAGACAAATCCGAAGAATTATGGATTCAAATCCTTACTCGACCTATCGCCGACGACTGGCACATAAACACGACCGATAAATGGATTCAGGGCGTAAAGTCGGGGAAGCGTCCTCTTCTAAGTGCCACCGGTATTGACTGGACCTGGATAGTAGAAGCGCTAGCTGCTCTATTTCGCCCACCAGCAGGCGGCACCAATTCCGAAACGGTAGTAGAGCTATCCGAACGCGATAAAACTAGAATCAGTAAAGCCGAAGAAAAAGCCGCCAAACTAGGATACGAAGTTAAAATTAGGCTCGCCTATCTTGGCCAGGATCAAGTAGAAGCAAAGCTTAATATGCAAGCCCTCGTTGGAACCTTTAAACAATATAATTCTACTAGCCTTAACGGTTTTAAACAGTCGGGCGGGAGCTTTAACCCTGCGGATTTAGACGCCTACAAAATGCGCAGGTTTTCTAATCGCGGATTTATCCTAAATATCTCAGAGCTTGCATCGGTCTATCATTTGCCGCACACATCGGTAGAAACCCCTAACATCGTTTGGGCTACTTCAAAAACTGCCGAGCCCCCTGCAAAGCTTCCTGTTTTAACCGGCGACGACCATCAAGACGCTAATATTTCGGCCTTTGGATTAACAAACTTTCGCGGCATCAATCATCAATTTGGTTTATATCGACGCGATCGTTCCAGGCATGTATATATTATTGGCCAAACCGGAGCAGGGAAGAGTGGGTTACTAGAACTACTTGCGCTTTCTGACATTTTTCATAATCAAGGGTACTGCATCATAGATCCACACGGAGATTTTGCAATCGACAACCTTCGTTTTATTCCAGAATCAAGAGTTAAAGACGTTGTATACTTTAACCCAGCTGACACAGCCTTCCCTGTAGCATTTAATCCTCTAGAAATCTCCGATCCGTCAAGAAAGCCAAATATCTGTTCGGAAGTTATTGGCGTCCTAAAACGCATGTTTGGCGAATCGTGGGGTCCTAGACTAGAGCATATCTTACGCTACACCCTGCTCGCTCTCCTCGATCGCCCATCTACTACCTTACTAGATATTTCAAGGCTACTGACCGACAAAGATTTCCGCAAAGAAACCCTAGATTATTGCAAAGACGTTACCGTGCTCCAATTCTGGAAACACGAATTTGGCCAATGGAACGAAAAACAAGTTAATGAATCCATCGCTCCAGTACTCAACAAGGTAGGCGCTTTTACCGCCAACCCGATCATTCGTAACATCATCGGTCAACCAAAGTCGTCATTTGATATTCGTAAAATTATGGACGAGGGTAAAATTTTAGTTGTTAACCTCTCTAAAGGTTTAATCGGCGAAGACAACGCAGGTATTCTAGGCGCCTTTCTGGTAACCAAAGTCCAACTCGCTGCTATGTCCCGTTCAGACATACCCTTAGTTGAGGATAGGCGGCCATTCTATTTATATGTAGACGAGTTTCAAAACTTTGCCACGGACTCCTTTGCGGTAATTCTTTCCGAGGCACGAAAATACGGCCTCAATTTAACCGTCGCAAACCAATACGTTTCCCAAATGACAGATTCTGTAAGAGATGCGGTATTCGGCAATGTCGGTACTACCATTTCCTTCCGCGTATCTGCTGATGATGCCCCAATCTTAGCCAAGCAATTTGAGCCAACGTTCGAAGAGTCCGATATCATCCAACTCAATAACCGCCATTTCGTTATTTCGATGATTATCGAAGGTGAAAAAGTTCCGGCTTTCTCTGCCACTACATTATCAATTCCAAGTACACCAGCCGACAACTTTGATGCCATAGTAGCTCACTCACGCGAGAATTTTGCTCGTTCCAGAATGGACGTTGAGGCAGAGATTCGCGAAACTATTGAGCAATCTGAAAAGTATAAAAAAGAATTGGCCGACTCTGGTAGGCAAGATCCCAAACTAGTAATAGACACCGGAAGTAAACCAGTCTTTAAACCAATTTTTAATACCGAACAGAAACCGAACTTAAAATACAATCCTACTCCACAAGCAGACTTCAAAAAACAGAAAATCAGCCCCAATACCGCCGAAGGCAAAGAAAGACTCGGACTAAAAGACTTAGCGGCATTAGTAGAGAGCCAAGCAGAAAAAACAATCCCAGCAGGGAAAAACGAAGCAACCCCCCAGGAACCTGAGGGAAGTAGCAAATCCGGCAAAGCCCAAGAGCCTAACACTAATAAGGCCCAAAAAACGCCCAAAAAGCAATCCAAACAGAGGTCAAAGAAGAAAAAAGGTAGCAAAAATTCACAAAACTCTACCCCTGTTATTCCCTCTGTTGAGCCAGAGGTGGAATACCAAGAAAAGACTACTGTAGAAATCAAGCCAAGCCACACACCATTACCCCTGTCGACCCCTGTTAAAGCCCCAGAAAACTATGCGGCTAAAGATAACTCCGTAGATGGAATCCTGGCTATAAAACATGATAAATAATTAGGGAATAAAAAATATAAAAAAGGTTCAAAAAAAACTAGCCGAATTTGGGCGCCCAGCCAAAATACTGAAAATTGCTGGGCCAAATTTTGATATAACTCTAACGTCGCACAATGCATATTTTAGGACATTACACCTTTCGAATTTAGACGATAAAGTAATCGTCTAAAAATAGTCATAATGCTTACGGCTAAGCAGGAAATCGCAAAAAGCATATAAATCATAAAGCTAAGTTTATAACTCTTCCGCATTTTAAGCCACTTTTAAATACCTAAATTCAGATCAATTAAACCCACAATTATTAACCCCATAATTATCAGGCAACCAGCGCAGCCATCCATCTAAACCTGCGCAGCCATCCATCTAATAAATTATCATTTACCGCCTATCAAATCTCATTTATCACAAACAAAACAACCGCCCAAGTAGGATTTTTGCAGTCATTTTTACAATAATTTCGCCTTTTTTAGGCTATTTTTACCATAGTTTCAGCCCCACCCCTGTTAGTTCTAGCTCGGGTGGACTAGAAATTTTTTGATTTGACTTTTCCCTAATTTTGTTTCCCTATTTCGTATTTTTCCCTGTTTTTTTGCTGGAGGCATCAATATCAATAATATATTAGTCCCTAAATATTCCGAACAAATACCGAACAAAAGGGGAGAACGGTAATTTCGAACAAAAACCGAACTATTTCCAATACGCCCGCTTATCAATACGGACATCAATATATTGAAAATCGTTTATCTCCTGATCAGCGAGGTAGCGTATCATACGATCCGCATCTTCCACCGAGACAGCCGCAGCTCGATCGATAGTAGTCTTGATAAAACCGTTATAGCCTTCCAAATAAAAATCCACCTCCCGAATGGCGCCAGTCGGAATTACCGCTTTAATGGCCGTGTAACCAAGCTCGCGAAAATCCTGTTCCACCTGCGCAATGTAAAGATTCATACGGCTAGTGATTTTGCCACCGGCCGTCGAATCTTCATCTATCACCTGAATAGTAGGCCCTTGCAAATCGGTTTCATTCCCTGCACTAGCCACATCCGTATCACTATCATCAATCTCGGACTGCCCAGCATTAAACAGGTAAAAACACAAATATATTAGAATTCCACTAATAATGGCAAATCCAATCAGTGTTAAAACTATACGCCATGCGGCTTTTTTCTTATCTTTTTTACGCGCCGCCATTCGCTCATTTCTGGTTTCTAGCCGTTCCCTACGTTCGCCAATCGTGCGCCCAGAGCGAATTAGAGAATTCTTATTCATTTTACGTCGCGCCAAAGTAGGTGGAGTCACGACGTCTTCGTCTTTTTGCGCTTCCCTACTCGTTGTCCCATCAGCCAAATTCGACTTTTTTTCCTTAAAAATGCCCACGCCCCACTCCTTTAAGCTTCTTTTAACACTATCTCTGCCAAATGCGAAGCAGCATCCGCACGCGCCTCAGTATATAAGCGCTCCGCCATTTGCTCACGAGTCTTAGGCGATTTAATCAAATGCTTTATCTCCTCAAGAAGTTTATTTGGCTCTTTCATCATTTTTGAATCATAAATCACTACTGCAGCCTTGGCTTTTTCCAAGCGGTCCGCATTTTTTACTTGGTGCGCTCCTGGTAATGGCTCAAATGGCACTAAAATCGTTGCCTTCTTTAAAGCCGCCATCTCAGCGATTGTGGTTGCACCAGCCCTAGATACAATCAAATCAGCCGCCCCCATTAGCTCATTCATAGTCGTATTAAACTCCCACATTCTAAAATCAGATTCTAAAGATGCTTTATTCCAGTTTTCGTATTTTTTTAAATCAACCATGTTTTCATAATGTTTACGTCCAGCAACCAAGCCAACCGAAGCAATCTTTAAAAGCTCTGGTAAAATTTGGCGAGTAACCTCATTCAAGTTTTCTGACCCCTGGGAACCACCAGTAATCACCACGAGTGGCCTATCCGGACTAAAAGAAAAGGCTTTTTTAAGAGAAGCCATCTTAGATACACTAACAGGCTTAAATTCAGGAGCGACCGGAATCCCCGTCCAAATGTAATTTGGATGAGCCGCCAGAATATCATCTGATAACGGCACGCCAAAAGCCACTTTGCTAGCATGCTTTGCCAGAATGCGATTAGCAAGCCCCATCGTAGCGTCGGATTCGTGAATTACGTAAGGAATCTTGAAAAACCTCGCCGCAAGTCCCACTGGCAAACATACATATCCACCTTTCAAAAAAATCACATTCGGACGTTCGTTTTTGCGCATTAATCTAAAAACACTAGTAATAAAACCTAGTAAAAAGCCAACAAAACCCAAAATATTACCAACAATCAGCTCCTTAACCGTTATACCTATATGAACAAAATAATCACGAAGAGTCCAGTTTGCATAACGATGAAACTTTCCGGCCGGCAAGCGCCGTACACGAATATAAGAATGCTTACGAGACGATCTCTTCTTCTCTTCCCCCCAAGCAACACCTATTTCTGTCGTAAGTTTAGTTACATTTTTATAATATTTAAAATCCGTCCAAAACTCGACTTGAGTGCGGGGTTTTTTATTTAGTATTTCTCTGACTACGGCGACGGCTGGTGTGATATGCCCCCCTGACCCCCCGCCGACTACTAATATCTTCATTTGTTATTACCTCCCTACTAGTATAACATGAAAGTTGCAAAACAAAACCTAAAGCCGCCGCAATAAATACCATACTCGTGCCACCATAAGATAGTAGCGGCAAAGTAATGCCCGTCACTGGAATTAGTGAAGTCATAGCCATAATATTAACTACCACTTGGGCGGCCATCCACGAGAACACACCTATAACAAATAATCTATTATCGGGCTCATTAGTACCCTCAGCAACCTTTAGCATATTAAGAAGCATCGCCCCAAATATCACAATTACTAAAAACAAGCCAACAAATCCAAACGTTTCGCCCATAATCGCAAATACCGAGTCGTTAATAGATTCCGGCAAATATCCGGTAGCCTGAACCGAATTCCCTACTCCAACCCCAAAGAATCCCCCAACACCAATAGCGAGCATCGCATTCTCAATATGATAGGTAGAGTCTGAACTCTCACCGCCAGAAAGCGTAGCAATCCAAGCATCCACACGCTGCATTCTATGTTCCGAAGTTACTACCGCAAAAACCGACACCGCAAGAACTATCGCCACCATGATTAAGTATTGCCTCATCGAGATACTAGATGTTAGTAACATACCAAAAATTATCGCAATCAGCGCCACACCACTTCCTAGATCGCCTTGGGCTACCACAACTAGAGCTAGAGATGCCCCACAGATAATAATAAGCGGCAACCAAAATTCACGCCACTCCCCCAATGTTTGATCCTTTTGTCTCCTAGTTATAAAATCCGCCAAATAAATCACGAGCGCCAATTTTAAAAACTCCGCCGGCTGAAAGCTAACAATCCCAAAATCAAACCAACGACATTCTCCGAGCTCGCACCTAACTAAAGACGACCCCATTTTAGCTAAAACCCAAAGAAGGACAGACATTAATATAGCCGCAATCATGATTGGCTTAGCGTATTTTTGCACATGCTTATATGGAATAACTTTAAAAGCTACAAAAAAAACAATGAGAGACATAATTACGGACCTTAACTGTCCAAAGAAAAATGAGTTTGGATCGTAATTAGCTCCATACGCAGAGTTTAAAACGTTTGCCCGCATCGGACCAATCGCATAAATCACAATTAATCCTAAAGCCATTAGCCCTAGTGTCGTAAACAAAATTACCAGATTAGATTTGTGGCGACGATTCTTCACATCGCTCCCCCGGCAGCCGCCGCAAAAATACCCACAATAGCGCAGACACCGGCAATAATCCAAAACCTCATTACAATTTTAGCTTCTCCCCAACCAAGTGCCTCAAGATGATGGTGTAGTGGTGCTGAAATAAAAATCTTACGGTGCAAAAATTTCTTAGAAAGAATTTGTATCAAACTTGTTCCCGTTTCTATTACTGCCGGTAAACAGATAATCGGAAGAAGCAAAAACGAGTTCGTCATCATCGCTACTACGCCAAGACCCGCTCCTAGCGCAAAAGACCCAGTATCTCCCATCATAAAACGTGCTGGTGGCACGTTAAACCAAATGTAGCTAAGCAGCCATCCCACCACAGTCAAACAAAATCCAAAAAGCAACATATTTCCCTGAAACAGTGCAATTACCCCATACGCCCCATAAGCAATCATCGAAAGCCCACCAGATAGTCCATCTAATCCATCCGTAATATTTACCGCATTAGAAGTAGCTACCACCGAGAAAGCAAAGATCAAAGTCATGGCAAAAGCCCCAATCTCAAAATCACCCACAAATGGAACTAACATAGACGTCCAGCCCAGTTTATAAGCAAAAAACCAACCCAGAGCTAGTCCTACGATTGAGATAAGCATAAACTTAACCGGCCCACGAAGTCCAGCAGCCCCTTTTCCAGAGCCAAAAACGTTAATCGCATCATCAATTGCGCCAACCAGTGCCCCGCCCAAAAAACCAATTAAAGGCAGCCATGTTTGCCCCCGGTCTAGATTAAAGATCAACGTCACTGAAGTCACAGAAACCACGCCAACAAGCCCCGCCATTGTCGGAAATACACGCTTAAATTTATGCGCATGCAGTTTAGTCATAATCGGTAAAGCCTTGCCGTCCACTGTGGTCTTTTTTTGTTTTTTCCAAAACTTATATTTATAAGCAAAGTGGGTATAAATCGGTGTCAAAGCCATAGACACAAGAAAACACGCTAAAGCTAACACTAACCCATAAAACATCTCATCATTAATACTCATGCTTGCATTATATCACAAAGTCCCTTTTTAAAAACCTTAGACACTTTTATGCTCCCGGCTTAATTTTATAATAATCGATAACGTAATTTGAGACTGTATCGAATAAGTTGCTGGCAATTCCGCCGTCAAGATATGCTCCCTCACCAAGCATTTTTACCATAATTACGTACTCTGGCATTCCCTCTTTTGGCGCCACAAAACCAATATATGTACCCACAGTCTCACTCATCGTATCATCATATGCACCGTTTTTAATAACCTGCGCCGTACCAGATTTGCCACCAACAGAATATCCGGCCCGATCAATGCCTCCTCGCACTTTATAATCTCGGTTATTTACAAGCATTTCTCGCATCATGGCGCTTGTCTCGTCTGAAAGGATTTTATCCTCCACCCTCTCAGTTTCAATCGGGACAACCTCATCATTTTCCAAATTTCCAGCCACAATCGTTGGTGTCCTCCAATAGCCACCGTTAACTACCGCAGAAAATGCCGTTGCGGTTTGCACCATTGTGATTCCAAGATTCTGGCCAAAAGTCATGTTAGCATAAACTGAGTCACGCCCCCAACCCTCATTAGGATCTGGAATAAAACCCTCAGCCTCAACCAGCTCTATACCCGTAATTTGTCCTAATCTAAATTTATTATGATAGTAATCATAAAGCTTCTCGCGCCCCGTTTGGTTAATCGAGGATGGATCACCCCCCAGCAATTTAAGCGCGTAAATAGATCCCGTATTAAGAGACCAATAGAGCGCTGTTCGCATATTGATTGTGCCATAAAGCATAGAACGTTGCTCCGCGTTTTGAATTTTCCAATCATCAATTATTTCATACCCTTGATTAAAATAAGTCGTCTCTGGAGTCATTAAGCCTTCATTAATTGCGGCCGCAAAAGAAAAGCTTTTACAAGTCGAAGCCGGCTCATACGGCACCTCAGTAGTGTAGTTTAGATATCTAGAGGCATCGTCTACATCGCCATAATTCGCTGGATCATAATTCGGCAAATTTGCCATCGCCACAACCTTGCCGGTATTTGGGTCCATCACTAGCACAGAAGCGTGTGTAGCCGCAGTCTCGTCAATTGCTTTTGCCGCTAGCTCTTCGACCCCCCGCTCTAGTCCGCGGTCTACAGAAAGCACCACGCTCTTGCCATCTTCTGCTGGAATTTTTACATTATCATTTCCAATACTAAGTGCCACATTATTTACGTCGGCCGTGGTTTTAATTAATCCTTCCTTCCCCGCTAAGCTTTCATTTAACGATCCTTCAACGCCGTATTGCCCTATCCCATCCGAATTAACGAAACCAAGAAGACCAGATGCTAAGTTACCCTCTGGATAGACCCGCTGATTCGTCTTTTTCAGCCATACCGCCGCAGCCGAAGACTCTGCAATTTCCTCTGCAACCTTGCGTGGAACATTCCTGGCTACCACCGCATACCTCAATCCTTCTACTCCATATACATCGTTTAAATCGGCCACTAGGTATTCCTTAGCGTATTTTTGAATCACATCCTCAATTACCGCTTTTTCTGTTACGACTGGATCAATTACAATTTGATAAGTAGTTTGGTTTAAAGCTACCGCCACCGGCTCATCATTATCCATCATATAAATCTCACCCCGCTTAGGCGTAATCTTCTCGAGCAAAGTATGCTGTTCATTTGCTTTTGCCACCCAATCACCATGCTCAACAATCTGAATAAAAAATAGTCGCGCAAGAATAATAATCAAGGCGACCAAAATAACATATCTTAATACCTGAATTTTAGAAAGCGTTTTATTCTGCGACATATCCAGTTACCGTCGCGTTATCCATCGCCGCGGCAACCGTACTATTTTTGGCTGTTGCAACAGATGTCAGGCGCGCCTTTTCTACAGAAAGATCTTCTAATTTAGCATTCATTTCGGTAATTTCAGATTCAACAGAGGATAATTCATAATCAAAACTAGTGGCCTTTGTGCCCTCAGCAACATAAATCAAGGCAAAAATAAGAGTGAGCATACCAATAATTACAACCTGTGAAATCGAACCTAAACTTCTCTTGGTATGGCGAACGGTATTACGGTTACGCACAAAACTATTTGCTATCGGTTCCCGCCTCGAAACATAAGTTTGACTAATCATTTTTTATTTTTATCCTCGCTTTTATAATTTCATTTTTTATTTTTCTTAATCTTAGTCCGGGGCTTTTTAAGAGCAGAGCCATAAGTAACTCTTAAAAAGCTACCCGGGAAGGTCATACACTCCACACACTCCTGTGTAAACTCCTGGTGGACCCTACAAGGTCCATATCACTAAGCCTAGGATCTTGAGCGGGTTTCCCCGCCCAAGACAAGGTGAGCTTAGCGGAAATGCACCTTAATTTTTTGAGCGCGTGATTTGTTCGCGACTAAAATTTGCTTTGGCATTTTGCCTCCTTTTTATTTGTTTATTTTGATCAATCCCGAATCGCAACGCGTAGTTTTGCACTTCGCGCACGCGGGTTGATACCTAACTCCTGTACTCCCGCAACAATTGGCTTTTTGTTAACCAGTTTCAGTTCCGATTCCTCACCATAGCTACTTGCGTCCTTAAAATATTCTTTTACCAACCTATCCTCCAGACTATGGAAAGTAATTATTCCTACCCTACCACCTTTATTAAGTAGTTTAGGCAAAAGCGGCAAAGTTCGCTCTAATTCACTAAGCTCGTCATTTACGACAATTCTAAGAGCCTGAAAAATCTTTGCAGCCGGATGAGTTTTTGAGTATCTTGATTTACCAATAATTAAGTTTGAAAGCTCCAAAGTGGATTTAATCGGGCGGTTATGTACTACTTCCTTCGCCAACATCTTTGCGCGACCTGGCTTTTCTTCGCCATATCTCACAAATATATCGGCTAATTCCCTTTCGCTATAATGATTAACTATAAAATCCGCCGTCAGCTTTTGTCCCTTATCCATCCTCATATCAAGCGGCCCATCGTGTTGATACGAAAAACCCCTCTCCTCCATGTCTAGTTGCGGGGAAGAAACTCCAAGATCCGCTAGTATTATGTCAAAAGTCTTTCCACACTTAAAAAGCTGCAGCACTGCACCATAAAAATCCATATTTAATATCTTAAGATCTGATGGAAATTCGCCCCTTAAATAATTAAATGCGAATTCATCGCGATCAACAAGACAAGAATCTTTATATTGCTGTGTTACATCCAAAATCTCTCTAGCGTGCCCACCGTAACCGGCCGTTAAATCCAAATAGCTTTCTCCGGGATGCGGTTTAATGGTCGCTAGCACTTCAGACAATAATACAGGAACATGTAATTTCTTCATGCCTATAATTATACAACGTTTGAGATCGTTCAACTAGAAACTACAGCGTTTTTGTTTCTGCTTTGATTTTTGTTTACCACAATATAATCCACCACGATTTTACCAGCGCGAGGCTAATCTTATATCGCAGCCGTTGAGAGACTTATTGTGTTTTTGATCTTTCGACCATATAGAGTTTTATTGGGAGGTGTGTTTATAATGAAAGAGCGCACGATTGTTTTGACGCATCTCGCTTACTATTTAATGCGCGCCAGAGCTCCTAGTTGGTCGATCTCAAACTTTTTTAATGTGCTTACTTTTTTGTTTAGCGTTTTTGTATGATTTTTCGCTAATTTCAGTTTATTATGTTTTTCACAAAAATGCAAGAGCTTTTTTCAACAATTTTTATATATTAGTTTTGCTCATGTGTGGAAAACTTCCCTGTTATTTTCCCGAACAAACCCAGTTGAATAATTAGATTTTTATTTCATAATAACCGAACATAGAGTAGTAAGGCGGCCGAGAGTTCATTCGTGTTTCCTATTTTATTATCTTTTAAATCAAAGCCATTAAAAACAGTATCCCCGGGCTTTTTAAACCCGGGGATAAGGCTGCTAGAAACTATAAGTGGTTACCGAAGAGGTGTCGACAAATCCCCCAAGCGCTTCCACTCGCTTGCAACGAAAAAATCGGCACACTTTAGCGGATTAAAACGGAAGGTGAATTCTTCCATTGCAAGATCAAGGGCTTTGTATAGAAGATCAACATCGCTCTCGGAAACCTCGTATACCACATCGAAATCAACGATGTAGAACTTCGGTGTTCCGAAAAGGTTAGATCTAAAAACATCACCATCCTTAGCTTTAACAATCAGCACATCAGTTCCTCTAACTCTCTCATCGCAGAAAAAGGTATAAGGATGCAGGTGCGCAATAATCTCGTTACTCTGTCTTACAGGCGTAAGGCAGCCATCATAACGCTGGCTTTCTTCCGAATCGCTCCCCACCGAGGAACGATGTATACGACAATCAGAAAACAAAATCAAATAGATCTCGTTTTTGTCATCACCATCGTTATCTTCACCGTCAACACAGCTAACAATATACGGACGACCAGATGCGGCTACTTTTACCGCCAAATCGCTACAGTTACCTTCCTTGTCATAAATGAGCTCACCAACAGTTTCGGGAACTGGAATGAACAGCTCAAAAGTGTCATCCCCCAACATCACACCACGGAACATCTCATTCCCTACATAATGACTTTCCACCTTTAGCGGAATATTAGTATATAGCACTTTACTCCCCCCAAACCACATAGCTACACTAAAACAGCCCTAATGAACATAAGTATTCTTTCGAACCTTATTACGCATAATAATAACACAAATCCATAAATAGCCAAAAAAGAAGCTAGTGTCTTTATGTAAACTCAATGCTGTTCCCTCATTTCACTTTCAATCGCCCCTCCACAATCATACATATGATATAATATGAAAAAATAAGTGAGGTAATCTATGGAAAATACAGAATTTGATGTATTCTTGTGGGCAAACGAGGTGGACGAAGTCAAAAATAACGTCTCAGCAGAGTTGTTTTTATTTAACAAAAACTACACCCCCTATAAAATCCGCTATTCGGACAAACTAACAGGGGCGGTAAAATCGATGTTTATGCAAGAAGCTATTCACTACATCATCGAGGAGGCCGATAAAGGACTAGAGTGTCGCGAGTATGAGCGAGCCGATGGTGAAGAAAAAGTCATTTATCGTACTTCCCTGTCCAAAGTTGGCCGCGCTGAGACCTTGATTCATCTAATCGAAAATGAGTATAAAGATATTGATTATTTCTCCGAAAACGAATACGATTTCAAAAAAGTCAAAGGCATCATCGCCAAATTCTCGTACCCAGGCGAAGATGGCATGAAAACTTTCTATATCGCTAAAATTCTGCCCGCCTCTTCAGCCCTAAAAGGTACCACTTCTTGGGAGATTAACGGAGAAAGTTTCGAGCCATTTAGCGCCGAAATCGCCCTCAAAATGCCAGAAGACAACCAAGTCGCTATCGTAGATGGCAATATCATCGTGTTTAATCAATCCAAATTCGAAAATCTCTTCCAGTACGATTACAAAATGCAGGTCATCGCCGAAGCTAAAGCTAAAGAATTAACCGATAAGTATAAGCTATCATTCGCCGAAGGTCTTACCCTTGATTCTCTGCTCGCCGATAAAAAACCCATATTAAAAAAAGTCCAAGCCATGGATGTGGCTTCAGAAATGCCTCAAGACAAGCTAATCGACTATGCAGACGAAATGCAACTTGAGCTAATGACGGACGATGATGGCTCAATCATTATTATGGACGATAAAGATTTAACTATGTTTGTAAACTTAATCAACGAAGATTATTATGTCTCACCAGTTAACGGGCGTAGGTACGAAATCAAATCCAAGAAACTACTTAGTGAACCCGACGGCGAACCCCCAAGAGGCTAAAACCTTACATTTCAAAATAAGGGCTACTAATAAAGTTGGTTTCGCCGAGCGCCCTAAAAGTGCCTTCCAGATCTTCTCTAGCCTCTCTGGCAGAATCATCAGGTCCTAAATTTGCCTCGATTTTTGCATAATGACCTGGCAAATTATCAATTGAATCTAAATAAATAAACACCCCCTCACCCATATTAAGATATTGTCTTCGCCTCGATACTTCAGCATAAGGCTTAAAACCTAGCTGCAAAATGATGCTTACAATTTTGCCATAATCCTGAACTATTGTTTCTTCAACGATGTCAGTGCCAGAATCTTCTATATGCCGTTTTAATAACAAAGAATATACAGCAGGCTTATCAATGCCCCGCACATCAGTACGCATAATTAACCGCGGATAGCTAGAATTCTTTTTGTATTCACGCGGCACATAAATACGGTCATGCTGCCAATGCACACCAGAAAAAAATAGATCTATATCCGAAAGTTTTTTACAGAATGAATCTTTCGATAAGAGCTTACACTTTACAATTACTCTTTTCATACCATAATTATACCATAACTTTTATATTTTGCCAAGTATAATCTGTAATTAATCTAAAAAGTCAATGTCAACCAAACGCGCCTCAAAAGAGCTTACGCCGTTAAAATCATTTTTACTAAATCTAACTAGCGGCTCTATCTTATCAAACTGTGGGTCAATTTTAAGCCAATTTTCTGGCGCATAAAAAGCAAGGCATTTAAGGCTTTTATTGTTTTTATCTCTAAGATCTAATCTTAAATGGTTTTGTTCTCTCCCCATACGAGTAACGCCGAGAATTTCAACATCCTTTAATCTAAAAATTGGTTCTTCATTCCCTGGCCCAAAAGGCTCTAATAGTTGCAACTCATCCAAAAAGTCTAGGCCTAAATCCGAAAAATCACTGATCTCTAAATCTTCTTGTTTTTTAAAATATCTTTCCTGATTTTTTAACCCTAAGCTTTGATAGTAATCATTTATGGCCTTCTCAAACTCTTTGAGCCTACCCTTTTCTAAACGTACTCCTGCCGCTCCAGCATGGCCACCACCACCAACTATTATATCTTTTAAATTGCTAAGCGCACCAGCAAGATTAAAATCGCCAAAACTTCTCCCAGACCCCTTTAGATATCCGTCAGATACCTCAGTTAAAGCAAAGGCTGGTCTCTTATATTCTTCAACCAGATGCCCGGCAATAATGCCAAGCACTCCTTCATGCCATTTTCCGGACTTCACAATCACCGGATTATTACTTACCCCACGCTCTTTTATTTCCCTCATGGCAAAAAGTTGTTCATCTTTACGTTTTTTATTCAGCTGTTCAAGTTTTTCAACCAACGGCGCCGCCGCGACTAAAGACTTTGCTCTTAAAAGATTTAAAGAGATATCGGCCGATTCAAGACGCCCAGCCGCATTTAATCGTGGACCAATCTGAAAACCGATTGTCTGAGAGTCTAAATTTTTTACGCCAGCCCTAATCATTAATTCTTTAAGTCCTGGCCTTCGAGTTTTTGATAGAACCTTTAGCCCATAAAAACCAAGGATCCGGTTCTCCCCAGTAAGCAACATGCTATCACAAATCGTACCAAGGACCACGAGATCCATTAGCCATTTTTCCTGCCCAACCCTTATCATGCCGTTTTTTACTAGGGCGCTAGAGACCATAAACGCCACCCCAACACCCGCCAGATTTAAGAGCCGCTCTACCGGTTGGTCCTTTCTGTGCGGATTAATCATTGCAATCGCCCTCGGCAAATCATTCGGCGCTTCATGATGGTCGGTAATAATGCTATCAATTTCAAAATCATTTAATTCTTCTACAATTTCTCTATTAGAGGAGCCGCAATCAACCGTAATCACCAGTTTGATTTTATTATCTTTTGCAAACTCAACTAGTCTAGGACTCATCCCATAACCATCAGCAAACCGATCAGGCAACATTATTTTTATATTGTCTTGCCTAGCTCCAGCCAATAATAAAGTCTCCTCCATTAAAGCACTCGCAGTCACACCATCAACATCATAATCACCATAAATTAATATTTTTTCCTGCTGCTCTATGGCTTGTTTAATCCGAGTTATTGCCTTTTTCATATCTGGCAAAAGAAAAGAATCTGCCAAATTTTCATATACTGGGTGCAAAAAATTATCGTCAAACCCCCGCAATTTACATAGGCGTTCAAAAAGCTTGCTCATTTTAACCTATGGTCTTACTAGGCTTCTTACCTTTTTGGCTCTTTATTACTATGCTCTGCAATTCCTTTAAGATTGGAAACTGCTTATTAGTCTGGTAAACCTTAGTTTTCCCCCTTTTAGTAACTGTTAAAAAATTACCAGCCACCATGCGCTCTAATTCTCTTTGGATGTTCCCGGGATCTTCTTTTATTAATTTGGCCAGTCCACGAACATGTGTTCTAAAATCTGGATATTTAGCAAAAACCACCAATATTTTGCGCCGCACTCTAGACGTAACAAAAATCTCTAACATATTACCTCACTTTAATTACTTCTATTATAGCAAACTCTGTAAAAATTACAACAATTCCTAAAAGCCGCGATAAGCAATGGTATAATAAGGGGTATGTTTTACGAGGTAATACCAGAAGGCAAAGTCGAATCCCTAACCTATCATTTTGGTAGTTCCCTATCAATCGGACAAATCGTACTAGTGCCAATCGGCAAAAGAAAAGTTCCCGCAATCGTTATTAAAAAAGTTAAACAACCAAATTTTAAAACCCGCGAGATTTTAAAAATACTTTATTCAAAGCCCATTCCAAGCCATCTACTAAAAACTGCAAAGTTTATTCATGATTATTATTTGGTCTCGAGCGGGCAAGCAATCTCACTAATGTTACCAAATGGCGTAGAAAAACAGAGGCGAAAGCCAAAAACCGAACAAATGTTCGGTAAAACAAACCAGACAGATTTTAGTTGCGAAATGCCAATTATTAACAAAAACGAGCCGTTTAGCAATATTCCGCTTAACCCCGCCCAAAAAATAGCCCTACAAGGCCTCCAAAAGGCCCCAGGAGCCACGAAACTACTGTTTGGCGTTACTGGTAGTGGTAAAACTAATATATACGTTAAAATGGCTGCTGATGCCCTTTCCAAGCAAAAGTCAACTATCCTCCTTGTTCCAGAAATCGCTCTTACCGGGCAACTCGTGCAAGTCTTTCAAGAGTTCTTTGGTAGTAGAGTAGTTTTAATCCATTCCAAACAAACCGAAGCAAACCGCCATTTCATCTTCGAAAAGATTCTTCAAACAAAAACCCCTCTAATAGTCGTGGGGCCAAGATCCGCTCTTTTTGCTCCGCTAAGCAATCTCGGCCTCATCATCATAGACGAAGAGCACGAATCTTCATACCATCAAGAAAACGCACCAAAGTATTCGGCAATAAGAGTAGCCAGCTTTATCGCTAAAACCACTCAATCTCCCCTAATACTAGGTTCGGCCACACCAGATGTTTCCGACTTTTATCTTGCCTCAAAGCAAAACGCCATTATAAAGCTATCAGAAAAAGCCAAAACCTCCGCAATAAAACCCAGTATTAAAATCGTAGATTTTAAAAATCGAGATAATTTTAAAAAGAACCGCTATTTCTCAGATACTCTCTTAAATACTATCGAGCAAAATATCGACAAAAAACAACAAACGCTGATCTTCCATAATCGCCGCGGCTCTGCACCCCTTACCATATGCGAAAACTGCGGCGAAGAAATTCTTTGCCCCAACTGCTTTTTACCCCTAACTCTACACGCTGATTCCTATAAACTAGTATGCCACACCTGTGGATACGCCAGCAAAGTACCGTCGTGTTGCTCAAAATGTGGCTCCCCAGGACTCATCCATAAAGGCTTTGGCACAAAACTGCTCGAGAGTGAACTAAAAAAGCTATTCCCTAATGCCCGTATTAAGCGATTTGACGCAGACAATAAAAAAGGCGAGAGCCTAGACGAAACCTATTCCGAAGTCAAAAAAGGTAACGTAGACATACTAATCGGCACCCAAATTTTAGCCAAAGGGCTAGATTTACCAAAGCTTGCCTCGGTCGGAATTGTTCAAGCCGACGCAGGGCTAAACCTCCCAGATTTTATGGCCGAAGAAAGAGTTTTTCAATCTTTAACCCAAGTTATCGGGCGCGTTGGGCGCGGCCATCTAAACGAAGCCGAGGTGATTATTCAATCATTTAGACCAGAGCACCCAGTTATTGGCTACGCAAAAAACGAAAACTATCTAGATTTTTACAATTATTTAATCAAAAAAAGACAAAAATCCGGCTTCCCACCCTT
>JAEEUB010000014.1 GCA_016286785.1 Candidatus Saccharimonadota bacterium | reverse complement strand
GAGACAGTTATCTCCAAATAGCATTACGTCACCGGCTTCGATATGCTTCGGGCTATAAGTATTGGTTGGTAGAGATTCATTTAAATATACATATTTTTCATTGCCATTTAAGTCATTCATTAAAAGTTCTAGCGGTAATAGTTTTATTAAGGCTGAAGTCGTAGAGTTATTCTCTAAATCTATTCCAAGTTTCTTGTTGTTAATATTTATATAAACTTTATCCATAGTCATTTCCTCATTATCTATCGATTGATTTGTTTCGGGCGAAAGATTTGGGTCTTTGCCTGATTCTTTGTTGTTCGTCATGATTGTTGTAACGACAACCGAAACGATTATTGCAATCAAGATTGGAATAGAGATAGCTAGCTTTTTATTCATTTAAATCTCAAGGCTTTCTTTTGGTTCGTATAAATCTGCCGCTATTTCAATTCCGAAATGGTTTTTGAAAGAAACCTTTCCGTGGTTTACTTTGTCGCTTTTTTCGAATACTTTGTCCCATTCGTTGGTTAATTGTAACGCCATAGTTGGTTTCCTTTTAAAGATATATTCTAGTTATTATTATACCATTGACATTGCAGAAATAAGCCATTTCCGCACACTGGTTTAATGCTCATTTTCTTAATCAAATTAAAAAACTATTAAACCCGTTAAGATGATGTCTTTATTTATCAAATGTTACTATAAAGTAGGTGCGGTAATTTCGACTCTCGCAAGTTATCCGCCAGCCGTTTTGCTCACAAAGTGCCTTGGCGATAGCAAGTCCGAGACCGGAGCCGTCTTTGGTTTTGTCTGCTTGGTAGAAACGGTCAAAGATTTTTTCTTGGTCTTCCCTAGATATCGTCGCGCCGTCATTTATGACTGTGAAACCATTATTTTCTAAAAGTATAGATATTTTTTTGTCGCCATATTTTGTGGCATTGTCTAATAAAATATCTAAGACTTGGAGTAAGTCTTGCTTCGGAAGTTTTATGACTTGATTATCGGAAGAATCTTTAAGAGAAATGCTACCGGTGAATTTTGGCTTGAACATTTCTATGTGTTTTTCTATTTCAGCTTTTAAATTAACACTTACGGGCGCGCTCTTTTTTGTACTACCTGCATCCATTTTGGCGAGTTGCAATAAATCTAACACTAGTTTGTTGGCATGGCTTATTTCATTTTCAATATTAGTTTTCCATTTCTCATTTTCCTTGCTTACGTCTAAAGCTTCCATATTGGATTGAATGATTGCAAGTGGAGTTTTTAGCTCGTGCGAAGCGTTGGCGATAAATATTTTTTGCTTGTTGTATGAGTCTTTTACTGGCTCAACTATTTTTTGTGACGCGAAATAAACTATTAGAAAAGTAGCAACTTCAATAATTGCCCCAACGCATAAAAGCGTAACGAGCAGGCGCTCGCTGCCTTCTTTGCGATCATTTTTGATAAAGTCCTTTAATTCTTGGTCGTCATAAAGTGCAGGATTTGGCATACCAAAATCCGGCTCAGGTTTTGGGTCTGGACGCGTAGTTGATGAAAAAACCATAATAAGCACGCCAGACAAGATTAGAACAGTGGTCGTGACGGCCATCGTGATAATAATTATTCGATTTCTTAATTTTTTAAACATATTATTTGCTCGTTAATTTATATCCTAAACCTCGAATGGTAACGATTCTGGCTTTGCTATGGATCGTCTTTAATAATTTACGAATTCTAGACATATAAGATTCCACATAGTTGTCTTCGCCAAGACCTTCTTCTCCCCAAACTTTAGCAAGCAAGTGCTCTTTACTAATTAATGTTTCTGGCGATTTCATAAACTCAGTAATAATCTCGATCTCTTTGGCGGTAAGCTGCTCGCCGTTTAATGTTGCGTTTGTTTTATCTAATACTAAATCACCATAGGTAACATCTGAGATGTCAATCGTTTTTGGGCGACGAACTAACGCTTTAATTCTAGCTACAAGTTCGGCGGTCTTAAATGGTTTAGCAAGATAATCATCTGCGCCATGATCTAGATGGCTAATTTTGGTTTCAACTTCTGACAATGCGGATAGCATAATTACTGGCGTTTGGACGTTCTTCTCGCGCATACGTTTTAAAATGTCAGTCCCGGATAATTTTGGCAACATAATATCGAGAACAACACAATCATAAATATCGCTCATGGCATTTTCTAGACCATCTTCGCCGTTATTTACAAGATCAACCGATATTCCTTGTTTTTCTAAATTATGTTTAACGGCTTCGGCTAGGAAGGTCGCATCTTCTACATAAAGTATTCTCATAATGTTCTCCTTAATTAATTATAATATATATTCTGCCCTTTTAACCTCAAACGAAACTGAAAACATATCTTAGCTTACTTTTAAGTTCCGTTTCAGGAAATTGGATGATAATTGTGTCGTATAATAATTAAAAAGGAGAACAAGCTTATGGAAAACGATAATATTAGTAGAAAAGACGTTGCAAAGGAAAAAATAATTCTTTTTGCGATCGGTGTACTTGTTGGTGCAGTTATATCTACTGCAGCTTTCTTTGTGTATGTAAAAACTTTAGGCGTTAGCAGTAATACTAGCGGTTCGTCATCGCAGCAAATGCCGGGCGGCGGCACTCCGCCAGAAATGCCAAGTGGTGAGAACGGCTCAAATAGCCAGAGTGGCACCCCTCCCGAAAGACCAAGTGACGACAATGATTCAAATAGCCAGGGCGGTACCCCTCCCGAAAGACCAAGCGACGACAATAATTCCCAAAGTAATTAATGATAGGAGATTATCGTGCAAAAGAAGGATAAAATCACGTATACCGCTATAATCACTGCCCTAGTTGCGACTCTTGGCGTATTGTGGTTCTTGATTATAGATACGGTGAATACAAATAACACTTCTGGTGATAACAATGCGCCGGCAATGAACGGCGGTAGCTCGTCATCTGCGTCCTACTCGGCAATTAAAGAAATTGCGTCGGACGAGACTATTACGAGCGGCGAATTCTCGTCAACAAACGCTGATGAAAACGCCATATCCGCATCTGGAAATATTACGGCTACTTTGTCTGGAATTACGGTTACCAAAACTGGGGATTCGGACGGCGGTGATAATACTAGTTTTTATGGCACTAATTCGGCCATTATCGCTAAAGGTGGCGCCAATTTAACCATTAAGAACGCCAATATCACAACTGATGCTACTGGTGCTAATGGCGTGTTTGCTTATGGCGGTTCGGCTACAACTAATAATTCGTCATCTGATGGAACTACGATTAATATATCTGATTCCACTATTACTACAAGTAAAGATAATTCTGGTGGCATTATGGCTACTGGCGGTGGTATTATGAACGCCGAGAATCTTACTGTCACTACCGCAGGCACTTCTAGCGCAGCAATCCGTTCGGATCGTGGTGGTGGTACAGTGATGGTGAATAATGGCACCTATAAGACTACCGGTAAAGGTTCTCCAGCTATCTATTCTACAGCGGATATCACGGTAAAGAATGCTACGCTTATTGCTACTGCATCTGAGGGCGCAATTATTGAAGGCAAGAATAGCATTACGCTTGAAAATGTATCCTTAACCGATACCAATAACTCGCTTAATGGTCAATCTACAACTTACAAAAATATTTTTCTTTACCAATCTATGAGCGGCGACGCGGCAACTGGTAAGGCTGTTTTTACCGCTAAAGACTCAACCATCACGACTAACAAAGGCGATAGCTTTTATGTGACAAATACTACTGCTGAAATAAATCTCGAGAATAATACAATTATTAACAACGATAGTACTGGTAATTTCTTAAGAATTCAAGCGGACTCTTGGGGCAATTCCGGTAGCAATGGCGGGACAGTTACACTTAATATGAACAATCAAAAAGTTAGTGGCAATGTCGTCGTGGACTCAATTTCTAAACTAACTATGAATCTTACTAATGGTTCGTCATTTATTGGCGCTATTAATGGTGAAAATTCTGGCGAAGTTGAACTTGTCTTAGACGGTTCTAGCTCAGTTACTTTGACGGGTGACGCTTACGTAAAATCACTAGCAAATGCAGATACTACTAATAGTAATATCTATACAAATGGTTATAAGCTTTATGTAAATGGTACTCTGATATCATCTAATCTGTAGTATAATAATCATGATAGGAGGTGATAAAATGATTAAACTCGAACAATATAGAGATACTTGGCTTGCGGAAAAAATGGGAGAGGTAATAGGGTTTTATCCTAGAGAGTTTTATCCCCTAGATAACTTTTCGTCGTTTAAAGTAGAGTGGGATGGATATCTGTATTCTTCGCTAGAGGAGGCATATCAGGCTGCCAGTTTTATGGGCAGCGACGAGGAATTGGTTGAAAAAATCAAACACTCTCATTCTGCAGACGAAGCCCAAAGAATAGCGTATGCAAATAAAGACAAACAAAGAAAAGACTGGGGCGAGGTCAAAGTTGAAGTTATGGAAAAACTTTTAAGATTAAAAATTGAACAGAATCCTTATGTTAAGAAAAAACTTTTACAAACAAAAGATTATTTAATTGTGGAGGATTCTCCAAAGGATTCGTTTTGGGGGTGGGGTCCTAATCGGGATGGCAAAAACCAGTTGGGCAAACTTTGGATGAAGCTAAGAGAAGAGCTGAGAGAAGATGACTAGGCGTCAGACCGTAGCCTTGATCCATTGTTTATTGTCTTGTGATTTCTGATTAGAACGTAACATCCGCTAAATAAAAGATATTCGTTCTACGTAATGTTCCATACTCCAATAGAATCGATTAATGTGCCGTCCATATCAAAAATTATGTGTTTTTTATTCTTTATATTTAGTGTGTCTAAATCCTGCATGTATTCTAACCTTTAAGACTGTTCGTATTTATTATAACTCTGTTTATCGGTAATTTCCTTTAATACGAGCCCTTACGGGGCGAGCACACCGCACCAGAGTTAAGGAGGTAGCTGCTCGCCCCTTTCGAGGTTTTGTATCATTAGGTTTGACCTACCAGCGTTTAATGACTACCTCACACAACACAAACCATTTTCTTGCGCTTGTGTTTTTGGCCCACTAAACTTCAAACCCTCGTTTCTTATACTATGGCGCCTATAGTTTTGCAACCTGAAAATATTAAAATAAAAACATAAAAGTTTTGCTCGTTGATTTTTGGAAACCCTCGCGCTTTTTGCATGTCGGTTTTACGCTATATTGCCCATAAACCGCTTATCCCATTATGCGCTTTCACGGCGGTATCCCGCATATATCCACTGCAGGTCCTGCCCTCGATGCAATTATTGTAACATATAAAAAAAGATAGGACCCATCTATTCCGAGATAGGTCCTATCTTGTTGTATCTATTATAACAGATTATTTAGTATAATCAATAACTTTTTTCGATTTCGTAACAATTAGCATTTTACGAATCTGCTTAATCTTGTAAAACTGTTTTTCCAATTCTTTTATGCACTTTGCCTGGTGTATTTTAATCCTAGCTAAGTCTATAATGATGTTTTCCGACTGCCTACTAGCTTTTTTCAAAGTGTTTTCTAATAACCATCTGCCGCTTCCCCTGGGACATTTCATTTCCCATTGCTCGCCTTTTATAATTATATCGGCGGTGTGGACCCCTTTTAGATTGCTTTTTGGAATCAAAGAGACGTCATAACCTAATTCAGTAAAAACTAGAATCGTTTCATATTCGTGCCTCTCAAGCGACACCCCATTCGGGATAATCTTACCCTTTTTCTTCATCTGGGCATGATAGCACGCCCCAATTTTTATTTCAACCCCTAGACTAACTCGGCCGTCAAATCTTGGACCGACAGTCTATCGTTATAGCAAGTTATACCAACTCAAACCTAATCCCCACCACACCAAGCTCTGCCTGCTCTTCCACGGGGTAGGATTTATTGAGCTCCGCCAGCAAATCCTCTTTCGTCATAGATTTATCCATCAAAATCCCGATATCATAATCCGGAAGCAGCTCCGCAAAAGTATTATAAAACAGTAACCCAATCACCTTAGCGCGTACTCTATCGTCGTCATCCGCCCGATTGATAAAAACAATTTCATCGCCCAGCCTCACGCCTTTTCGCTTCTCATCCAAAAGCCTCACCTCAATCCGCTTGGTGCCATTTTTAATCAAATGATAAACTGATTCGTTTAAATGCATTTCTATGGTCTTCATATCTATTATTATAACCTATTTCCCGCATTTTGCAAATATATATAATATGCTATAGTATAATCAATCATTACGTTGTCAAATAATCTACGAGGACCCACCAAATGAACAAAATCGACAAAATCTACTTCGACATCGATGGCGTTCTTAGAAGCACCGCTTCTCCTGGGGAAGATGTCATCGCGTTCCTGCACTACTGCCCTGATAATTACGCTGACTCCCTTTATTGGCTCACCACCCACTGCAAAAACAGCAAAAACCACACCTACCCCGTACTTACGAGTACCTTCCCGAGAGACCTAGCGGACGAATTATATCAGGCATTTCAGCCCACAGACTGGGGTGTCCTCAAAACCAACGCCATCGACCTCGACTGTGACTTCGTCTGGTTCGACGGCAATCTCTTCGAAAGCGAAAAAGCCTTCCTAGAGAGCCACTATGTCCTAGATGGCTTTTTCAAAATGAACCCGAGAGATCCCGCCATGGCCAAAAAAGCCCTCGAATTCCTCAAAAGCTTCTAATTATTTAAACGCTTCCGGCAATACTACATTTTCCGGCACATCTTTAAATAACGGTGCTACCTCTTCCGACGTATACCCTGCAATTCCGCACCCAATTTCTGTCACGTAAAATGTAAGTTCCGGATGTTCCCTTGCAAATTCAATAAACCGCGCCACCTGCTCAGCCATCACCTCGAATCCGTCCATCGTATTAATCGCATAACTCTGTCCTTGCAGACCTTCTGCTTGCCCATAGATAGCCCCAAATTTCGCTACCGCCGTCGCGGCCGCGCCACCCAAATGCGCCCCAGATCCATTACTCCCAAACACAAACACTTCATCCTTATTTAGTTCGGTAATAAACCTGGTTGACTTTTTCTTAGTGTTATCCAGCTTTTTGTCACTCATAAAAACTTTCTTAAACACTTCATAGTTTCCAATCTCGTCCGGTCTATAATAAATTGCAAACACTATTTCACTAAACTGTCCCTTATATTCATCCAAAGCATCCTTAAATGCCCTTGCCACTGATTCTGGATTATTGCGAAAAGCCCCACACCCAAATGCTCCTAAAACCAATCTTCGAGCTCCATTTGCAAGCGCAACATTATAAATATGCTTTGCTCTACTAAGATGTATCCTATACTGTTCTTCCGAATCTAAAACAACTATTTTATCTAAACGGTCGTCAAAAATTTCAAACCCATGCCTCAGATTTGGCGCCGCACAAGTAATCACATCTACGTTATACCATTCAGATTCAGGCAACAACTCAGGGTAATCTGTGTCACTTTTAAACACTATTACATCGGGCGCATAAATAATTGCATCCGTCGCACGAAAATCCCATCTTACGCGATTGGGTTCATAATACAAATGCCTAAATCTTTCTTGCTCAATAAGTGGGTACAAAGTCGAACACCTACACAGGCTTTCCTCTTGCGCTCCGCTACCACCAAATACTCCCCCACCAGGTGTAGAACAATTCGCAAAGTTCAGAACTGCTATTTTTCCCTCTCCGGCTTCAAGCAACCTCTTGGCTGCTTCAAAGGATCGCTCGCTCGTCACTGTAATAGTCGTATCTAGCCTTTCCTTCTCCGGCAAAGTCTCGTAATCCGCATAATCATAGAATTTCGCAGTATGCTTACATTTATCGACGGAGTGCAACAATTTTTCATTATGTTCTAATTGTTTAAGCGTATCATCAAAAATCTTTCTTAGTTTTTCGCGCCTTTGTTCCTTCTGTCCATAATAATCATAGTTGGTTATCATAATACTATTCTAATATAACCAACGAATCGCATCAACCCACTGTTAAATCGATATTCTCTTTTCCAACAAATACTCCGCCGTCACATCCGTGTCTTCAATCGTATCATGCAAAACCGCAATGGTTTTGAGCTCCAACGAATCCAGAAGCCCCGCCACCGCCAGCGGATGCAAAATATACGCCACCCCATTCTTATCCACCTGCCCCTTATGCGCCTTCACGGCAATTTCCAGCGCTGTTTCGAAAATTGAGTTCATATAGTCTCCTCATTCATGTATTACCATCTTTATATTCCTTAATTCTTTCCTTCAAATATCGCATCCGTGCACCAGATGGATAATAATCGGCAGTGTACAAATAGGCATCATCTTGGTCGTGCACTTTGACACATCGCCACCATTTATCACTTCCTGCGCGTTCGGACTTATAACGAATCTTAATCTGTTTACCTATATTCCTTTTAATAAAATCGCTCAGTTCTTCTTCTCTCAGCAATTCTATTTTTTTTACTTTCCTTAAAATAGTTCTCCGCACTAGAGAGCTTCGAAAACTCGCTCAAAGCATATCGAGTTATTTTAAAATAACCTAAGCTATTAATTCGCTCAATAAACATATGCGATTCTAAAGTAGACAAATTGGACCTTATCGCATCCGAATTAATAGAAATAGTACCTTTATATCTATCCTCCAAAATCTTTTTAATAGTTTTTCTGTCAAAACTTCTATCAGAGTGATCTATCATCAACTTAAGCATAGCTTTGCGAAGCGAGGTCGGGGTCTCCAGATTTGCTATAGAAACCAAATCTTTCATAATACTTTCTCGGGTACGTCTTCTACCATCATCAATCGGTCGCCTATTGACATTCAAGCCATCCGATTGTTCACTCTTTATCAATAGTTCATTCTTCTCTCGGCTAGCATTAAAACCCTCAACCTCAGCTGGAATAATCTCTCTCTTTAACCCATTATTAAACTCATCAATCTTCTCGCATACACCCAATAGCTCTTCGATATAGTCGCCCCCAAAATGTTCCGAAGTCAAGAACCTCAAATCTCGTTGAATCATTAAATCCTGCAAGCAATTAATACCATTTCGTCGCATAGCCAAAATTGCCCCATCTGAAAGTTCAATAATCCCAACAGCCAAAAGCCTATTCATCTCACTATAATTATATAATATAATCAATTATTCCGCAACCAACCTAAAAAATGCTATAATATATCCAGGAACAAAACTATGGGACTATTTTCAAAAACCACACCAAAAGAACCACAATCGCCATCCACGCCTCAAACTCCCGAGGTTCTCGATAATGTCAACAAAAAAGTCGTGGACGATTTAAAACAGATCATCAGAAAAGGTAGCAGAATTTCCATTGCCGCAGCCTCTTTTTCCATCTACGCTTTTGAAGCGCTTAAAAAAGAACTAAATCAAATCGAAGAATTCCGTTTTCTCTTCACTGGCGAGACATTTACCAAAGAAAAAGCCAAAAAAGAAGCCCGCGAATTCTACATTCCCCGTTTGAACCGCGAGCGCTCACTATATGGCACTGATTTCGAAGTACGCCTCAGAAACGAACTTAATCAGCAAGCCATCGCCAAAGAATGTGCCGACTGGATTCGTAAAAAAGCCCATTTCCGCTCCAACATCTCCGGCGAAGCAATGTCTCCCTTCATGAACGTCGAAAACCCAAATACATCCTCAAATAATAACAACCAAAAGTCCGAAAGCGTCACCTACAACCCCTTCCCCAACTTCACCACCGCCGAACTCGGTGAAGACCGAGGCAACAATGCCTACTCCATCATCACTAAACTTTATGCCCCATTTACCGAACAATATCTTAATACCTTTAATCAAATCTGGAACGACGACGACCGCCTCGATGACGTCACTGATACGGTTCTAGAAAACATCACCGCCGCCTACAAGGAAAACTCTCCTGAATTCATCTACTACGTCGCACTATATAACATATTCAACGAATTCCTCGAAGATATCAACGAAGACACTCTCCCCAACGTTCAAACTGGCTTTAAGAATTCCAAAATCTGGGAAATGCTCTACAATTTCCAAAAAGATGCTGTCGTCGGCTGTATCTCCAAACTTGAAAAACACGGCGGTTGTATCCTTGCTGACTCCGTCGGTCTCGGTAAAACTTTCTCCGCTCTCGGCGTCATTAAGTATTACGAATGCAGAAACAAATCCGTCTTAGTTCTCTGTCCTAAGCGTCTCCAAGCCAACTGGAACACTTTCAAACATAATTACAAAAACAACCCCATCGCGTCCGATCGTCTAAACTACGATGTCCTCTTCCACACCGACCTTGATCGCGAACGTGGCATGTCCGGCGAAACTGATCTCAGTATGATTAATTGGGGCAATTACGACTTAGTTGTCATCGACGAGTCCCATAACTTCAGAAATGGCGAACGCTCCACTCACAAAGCCGAAGAAGACTATCTCAATCGCTATCAAAAACTCATGAAAAAAGTCATCAAAGCCGGCGTCAAAACCAAAGTTCTCATGCTTTCAGCTACCCCAGTCAATATCAACTTTACTGACCTCAAAAACCAGCTCATGATTGCTTGCGAAGGCGATTCCGAAAATCTAGATAGAACCCTCAAGACCAAAAACCCATTAGACAAAGTTTTCCAAGACGCAAACTCCGCTTTTGGTGCCTGGTCCACCTTAGAGCCCGAAGACCGCACTACCGACAAGCTTCTCGAAATGCTTAGTTTCGATTTCTTTGATTTGCTCGACAGTGTCACTATCGCTCGTTCGCGCAAACATATCGAAAAATACTACAACGAAACCAACCTCGGTACTTTCCCAGAACGACGCAAACCAATCAGTCACCGTCCCGACCTTACCGATATTGAAGGTATCAACTTCGACATGATTTTTGAACATATCGACGCCCTCAATCTTGACATTTACACCCCTCTCAAGTTCGTCCATGCCTCCAAACTAGATAAATATGTAGACACCGAAAGCGCCAGTGGTAAAACTTGGGCCAACCGCGAAGAAGGCCGCAATGTCCTCATGATTACAAATCTCCTCAAACGCGCCGAGAGTTCCATTTATGCCTTCCGCATGACCACTGAAAGACTCTACGATTCAATCTGCCGAACAATAGAGAGCATTAATCGTTTTGAGACGCACCGCACCGAGCATCTCGATTTCACAGACATAGCCGAGCAAATTAAAGATGTCGACGAAGACGATATTGACGACGATTTTTCCATCGGTAAAGATCTCAAAATCAAATTTGAAGATATGGACTATATCAGATGGCGTCATCAACTCGAAAAAGACAAAGTTACTCTCGAAGATTTACTGACACAAATCAATCTCGTCACTCCAGAACACGACCTCAAACTCCAAGAACTTGAGGCTACTATATCAGATAAAATCACTCATCCCATCAACGGTGACAATAAAAAGATTCTCATTTTCACTGCCTTCGCCGACACCGCCGATTATCTATACGAAGAGCTAAAGGACAAAATTCTAGATAATCACAACCTCCACACCGCCATAGTTACAGGCAATCACGCACCAGACACCACCCTAAAAGGTGTCGCCAAAGATTTCAACGAAATCCTTACCTATTTCAGCCCCAAATCCAAAAATCGCGACGCCCTAGGTCGCACCAACACTACCGACATCGACATTCTTATCGCCACCGACTGTATCTCCGAAGGTCAAAACCTTCAAGATTGTGATTATCTTATCAATTATGACATCCACTGGAACCCAGTTCGCATTATCCAGCGCTTCGGTCGTATCGACCGTATCGGCTCCGAAAACAAAACCATCCAACTCGTTAATTTCTGGCCGAACATTTCCCTTGACGCCTACATTAATCTCAAAGCCCGTGTCGAGAACCGCACCAAACTCGTCAGCATCACCAGTGCCGGCGAAGATGTGCTAGAAAACATGGACCCAGATCTCGAATATCGTAAAAACCAACTCAAACGTCTCCAGGAAGAAGTTGTCGACCTCGAAGAAATTAACGGTGGTATCAACATTATGGACCTCGGGCTCAATGAATTTCATCTCGACGTCAAAGAACTCCGTGACAAATACGGCGATGCTGACTATGCACCATTTGGTATCAATGCCACCGCCGCTTCTACTGAAGACGCTCCCGCCGGTGTCATCTATATTCTCAAGAACATCAATTCCAATGTCAACATTGATAAGCAAAACCGCCTTCATCCATTCTATCTAGTTTACATCAAGGATAATGGTGAAGTGTTTGTAAATCACCTAAATCCCAAAAACCTCCTCGATAAAATGCGCCTCCTAGCTAAAGGCAAAGACAAACCCGAACGCGATCTCGTCCGCATCTTTAACGAAGAGACAAATAATGGTAAGAACATGGCGCAATACTCCGAGTTACTGTCAAATTCCATTCGCAGTATCATCACCGTTAAATCCGAACGCGACGTCGACAGTCTCTTCCACGCCGGTGGCACCACTGCCCTCACCAACCAAATCTCTGGCCTCGACGACTTCGAACTAATAACCTTCCTGGTGGTTAAATAATGATAGACTTACCAGAAAGTGCCAAAGTCGGTCGCATCATCGCCAAAGAAAAGTTCTACGGCAAAACCGACACCGCCACCAAAAACCTCTTCCAAAACGAAATCGCTCGTATCACTTGGGAATACAAACTCGCCTCCGAAACTATCAATCTCCCCGCCAAACACTGGCCCGAAGTTGAAGTCTTTCGCATCACCCTCAAAAACTACGAGCTCCCCGCCAAAGTCTTAAAAGTCATCGATTCAGCTATTCCTTATCCAATTCTCTTTTTCATCGAAAAAGACACCGCTAAGAAAGCTGTCATTTGCTACAAAGAACAAAGTCAAAAAAATATAAACACCGCCAAAGTCGACACCTACTTTGAAACCGAATGGAATGACGAAAAACTTTCAAGTATCAAAATCGACGGCCTAGATATTGATGCGGTATTTGGCAATTTTGTCCGTCAAATCGCCGGCGAACGCTACACTAGCATCAATACCACTACCAACGGCAACGTCTCAACCACCATCAAGGATGACATCGAAAAAATTAAGGACCGCGAAAAAATCCAACGCCAAATCGACACCCTCACCCGCAAAATCAAATCCGAACCCTCCATGGGCAAAAAACAAGCCCTCGCCGAAGAACGCTACAAATTAAAACAATTATTATAAAATAACATAAGCACAATAGTCAACCGAACAAATACTGGTTAAACATAAGAACAGATTTTAAAAATAACAGGGGTATATTAAGTTAATGGTTCTATTGACTTTTGGAAAGATTTTGCTATACTTATATTAGTAAGAAGTGGAGGAATAGTCCGCAAATCACGCTTCTTACGCGGACAATCAGTACAAAAGATAAGCCGCTAGTAGCAACCCTAACGGCGAATCCTCATAGCACACTGTTTTCACAAATGTGTCTCTATTGTACTTCAAAACATAAAAATGGTCAAATGAGGATGGCTATACAATTTAAGGAAGGAGGTCTTCTATGTATGAAGATTTTATCAAGGCCATTCATGACCGAAATAAAGTAAAATTAGTATTTTATTCGAAGGAGGACGACGGGATTCTGGAGCGCATCTGTGCCCCAATGGATTATGGCCCAAGCCGCAGATTCCACGACAAATCCGACAGGTATCATTTATGGGACTACGATAGTGACCAAAATTGGCATACGTTGCCGCTACTCCCCGAACAAATTGTCAACATGAACGTTCTTGACGAGACATTCAATCCCGCAGAATTCATTACATGGGACACAAATTGGTTCATCGAACGTAATTGGGGCATTTATAGCTAGGAGGAAGCAATCATGGATAAAACAAACGAAAATGAACTAATTTTTACACACATCTCTAGTGGCAATATCTTTTGTGCCGATTATAAAAACTTGCAGCGTAATAATTCCATTGATTTTAAGAGAAAAAATATTGCCGTGCTATATGCGCCAAACGGCGTCGGAAAAACAAGTTTGGCAAATACACTGAATGATCACGTCGGTTCATCCTTTGCAGCGAAATACAATGGTAAGGAGTATGGAAACAAAGATCAAGCGGGAAAATTATTCCACATCATAGCTGACCAAAATAGTCGAAATATTATCTCCGGAAAAGCTGAGGAATACATTCTTGGAGACAATATACGCCAAGAGGCAGAGCTAGAAAGTCACATAGAAAGCATAAGCACAGATCTGCTCAAATCCGCGAAACAATTATTGAGGCATTACGGGATTACCAAAAAAGATAGTAAAATGGTCAAATATTTTGAGCCGACCCTGCAAGACGCCGTCAAGGGTTTAGCCAAGCAAGGCGCACAGCCGTCCGACTTAAAAAATTTCATCTTTACTATCGACGAGCACCATCGAACAGCATCTCTTCCAAATCTTAATTTGGTACTAGTGGAAAGATTTATTAAAGATATAGAGAGTAGTGATTCAGCCTTAACCCTTTTCCTAAATTTGGACCTATCGTCAGCAACAAAAACTACTAATGTGCGACAATTAGGTGAAACTAACGATGCAGTATGGATGCTTAATAAGTATGCGGGCAGAGACGAGTGTATAGTATGTGAGACCCCAATTGAATATGAAAAGCTGCTTCATAGAAGAAAGGGAAACCGCGAGAAAATATTGAAGAAACTTGATGAGGGCATCAGAAAGCAAATTGAAGCAATCGAAAGCCTGCAAGAATCGGAAGACTACATGACGATCCGAAAAGCCGTTGAATCGTATTTTGATACACTAGATGAGACCACTATTGAAGAATGTCGCAAAAATATTGAAACCTTTGGCAAAAATATTGCGAGTATTATTCTAGCCGAACTCGAACAACTAGTTAGCGATACTTCTATAATGGATGATATCAAAAGATTAGACGAATTACAGACGGCAAGGCCACAGCTAACTCAGGATGATGAGTTATTCATTAAGAATGTAGTCGAGGAAAGTATGGGCAAGGAGCTATCCGTCGAAAGAAAGGAAGACGATAAACGAATTACGATAACCATCAACAATGATGAATTTATCGGGAAAGATCGCAACAAACTGGCTTTAAGCGCTGGAGAGCAAAACTTCCTATCGCTCACCTTTGAAATGCTTAGGGCAAAGAATGCACCAGCCGAAATCGTAGTTTTAGATGATCCAATCTCTAGTTTTGACTCCATTTTTAAATATAAAATTGTATATTCTATATTAAGTTCCTTACGCAATAAAAAGTTGATGCTCCTGACTCATAGTATGGATCTAGTGAGGCTTATGCAATGCCAAATGGGCGAATGTTTCAATCTGTATATTTTTAACAACCAAGATGGGGGAGAAAACGGTTTTATTTCAATCAGATCCGACGAGGTCAATCTTATTATTAATCTACATGAACTAACGTCTTTTTTAAGAAAGATTCGCAGCAGAAATATCATCATGGACGAAAAAAGGTTTCTGATAGCCATGATACCATTTATGCGCGGCTATGCTCATCTGATTGGCAGCGACATTTACGATTCACTATCCGATGTAATGCATGGAAATGGTGTCGCTAAAATAGATGCAAACAAATGCTATGACACGTTATTTGGGAACGAGATTCAGGGCAACAATCAATGCGAGAAAAAATCGCTGGAAGGGACCTTCATGGTATCATCAGACGATATTGTCAAGCTCGAACCTTCAGAGGAACCAATCGTAGATCGACAGAAGTACCCACTTTTAGATAAAACTCTAAGGAACTCCATCGATTACTTGCGGCTAAGATTGTTAGTGGAGAAAAAACTACTAAAACAGTTTAATCTGAGCGCCAAAAAATGCAATACCACCAATGATATAATCAACTTTGCCTACCCGGCAAACGGTAACCATCAGTGCGTGATCAATAGAGTTAGATTAATGTCTAAAAAATCAATTCTAAACGAGTTTAATCATTTTGAGGGTAATCTCAGCATTTTTCAGCCCGCAATCGACATTTCAAACCAAATGCTCAAAAAGGAGAAACAGCAGATAGAAGATTTCTTTAGTGGCGAGAGTTGGAAACAGAGATGAAGTATGGTAAAATTATAATAAGTAATAGTGGAGGCAAAATGGAAAATACAGACAATATTGAGAAAGTAGATCTAGAAAAAGTAGACTGGCGGAGCAGTCGCGAATTCTTTGAATCACTTGGTGAAGAGCTAGATAAACTAGATGATAAAGACGAATCCTACAACTTCACCTGGGTCGGCAAGCGCAAAAGTATTGTTGAAGCTGGTGCGCCCATCAACAAAACCCTCCGCCCCGATCTAGATACTTCCAAAGATTTTGACAACACCAAAAATATGCTTATCGTTGGTGATAACCTAGATGCTCTGAAGCTCCTCCAAGAATCCTACCTCGGTAAAATCAAGATGATTTATATCGATCCTCCATATAACACGGGCCATGATTTTGTCTACCATGATAACTTCACCATTAAAAAGGGAGATTATGAAGACAATACCACCGACTCCGAAGGCAACAAAATCATCTCCGAAGACGAATTCACCGAAAATTCCAAATCCAACGGTCGCTTCCACTCCGACTGGCTCTCTATGATGTATCCAAGACTAAAACTATCCAGAAATTTATTATCAGACAATGGTGTCATCTTTATATCTATTGACAATAGTGAGCATTCCAATTTAAAGAAAACATGTGACGAAATATTCGGAGATGATAATTTTGTTGGGAATATTGCTCGAGTCATGAAAAGTGGCGGCAACAAAGGGCAATACTTTTCACCAAATATGGAATATATACTTGTTTACGCAAAAAGTATCACATCGCTACCATTCTTCAGAGAACCATTATCTAACGAAACGAAGGCAACTTACAACCACACAGAAATTACCGGCCCAAGAACTGGAGAAAAATTTACCATTAAGGGACTATGCCAACCTGGATTAGGCGTAAGACCGAACCAGCGCTATTACGTTGAAGCCCCAGACGGAATGCTTATTATTCCTAAAGGCAAAACATTCCCAACCGAAGCCAAAGACGGCGAAAAAGTACTACCGTCCGGCGATGATTATTGTTGGCGATGGTCACAAGAAAGATACCTTGAAGAAAAGAAAAAAGGAACTTTATACTTTTCTGAAAACAAATCGGCGACCGCCCTCGTCGACCAATTCGGCAATATATCGAAATGGAATGTTTATACTAAAATATATTTATCTGATCGAGAAGATGAAGGTCGAGTTCCGACCGATCTAATAAATAAATGGGAAAACAGAATTAGCTCTGAAGAATTAAAACAATTACAAATCCCATTCGATTTCGCTAAACCAACTGCAGTAATTCGATATCTTTCAACAATATGCGGTACATCAAAAAATGATCTAATTCTCGATTTCTTCGCCGGCTCCGGCACTACTGGTCATGCTGTGATGGATTTAAACGCCGAAGATGGTGGTAATCGCAAGTACATCCTCGTCCAACTAGACGAACCAACTGACGATAAATCCGAAGCCAAGAAAGCCGGCTACGATACCATAGACCAAATCACCGCCGAACGTCTCCGCCGTGCAGGTGACAAGATTATCAAAGAGCACCCAGACTTAGAAGGTAAACTGGATACCGGTTTCCGTGTCTTCCATATAGATTCTGCTAATGAACGAGAAGACATTAGAAAATCAGTCTATGATACCAAACAAGAAGACATGTTTGATTCTATTGATAACATTAAACATGATCGTACCCCACTAGACTTATTATTCGGTACTATTATATATATGGCTCTTCCCTTGGACTTAAAACTAGAAGTGAAAAACATCAACAACAATACTATTTACTTCTATGGCTACCAAGATGAAGGCATGGGATTAATCGCATGCTTTGATGATAGTATCAATGATGACACAGTAAAAGAAATCGCTAAACTAAAACCACTCACTGCCGTCTTCAAAGATTCCTCATTCAAGGATTCTGCCGCCAAGATTAATCTGTCTGAAATATTCCGGACCATATCAAACGAGACGAGAGTAAAGGTAATATAAGTCCTAATATAGTTTCTCCAAAAACTTGGGAGTTATTCTGTACGAACCATTATCGTCAACAAATGCCAAATACCCCTCGTCTCTCAACGTTTGTAAAACACGCCTTATAGTGCTCTGAATAGTATGATTTTCTGGAAACTTCTTAGCTAAAACTGGCTCATATTTATAAATCTCATTCAAAGTAAATCTGATCATATTATTAAGTTTTATACACTCCAAGACTTCATCGTGCCAATTCACTGTCTTAATCTGGTTTTCCCTAAAAAACTTATTTACGGCCTCCTCCGTTCCATTCTTCATTACTTCATAGTATCTTACCCCCTCATATTCATCGACTAAACGCAAATCATGACGCCACATTTCTGGATTATCTCCAAACCAAATTTTACATAAATTTTGAATATTAAAAAATGGCTTACCGGTAGAAGCGGCAGATGATTTAATCGCACGAATATCTTCCGCCACCTCTTTTGCAGAAATAATTTTTCTGCCATCATCTAGTATTGCCGCCTCTATTAAATAATATTTATCATTATCAGCGGCTACGCCAAACAAACGTCCGTTTTTTGTAATTCTTGCGCCGGTATTAGTTTCCTCTGATCTCGACTGAGTACTTTTCACGTTCAGAGGATTAGCATTCATAAATTGCATTGATAATTCTCCCATACGTATTCCTTTCGTTTTATTATGCGATATATTATATCAAACATCAGATACAATGTCAAACATAAAATACATAAAGTACATATAATACATATATCTTACTCTATTTCATCTTCTCTGATTCATTACAAATCTAGGTTTTTACTAATCCTCTCACCCCTCCCCACAAACTCCACTTCCCTCTCCAAAAACTCCAAATATCCCTCAACCGTCTACAGAATCGGATTATCCGAAAATCTTTTCACCATTCCTAGCATTCTATCGCTGGGCAAATTCCAGTACTAATCCAAGCCAATCGTAAGCTTGCGGTTTTACTGCGCTATCCAGTTTATCCCTATCCTTGACATAACGCCAAAAACATACTAAAATATAATTGACCACGATACGGAAGCGTCAAAAGCGTGATAGCATCAAAACAAAGCGTGAGCTGACATATGCTAGTCGTAATGGCGCATTCTATATTATTCTCTAACTAAAGGAGGCAAAATGCAAAACTTTGAAAATGCATCAAATGTCAACATGTTTCTTTCGGGTTTATTCGATTACCTTTTTGACGGCCCAGAAGATAAAGCCCTCGTGGATTGTCTCACTCGTTATATTATCGCTAGCGACGAGCCCATCACTACCCCCGCTCTCTGGCAAGATGTCGCAATGTATATGAGGTATAAAAAACGTGACGTATGGTCGCTAGATAACGAACATATCGAAAACGCGAAGCGTGCCATTTTTATCTATCGCGTTAAATACATTATCGAGCATCTCACAAAGTCAGAAATTGTCAAATGCCTGAACGCTTTCTATACTCAAAGAAAAGATCCGCATTTTGGTCAAAATTACGCAGTCCCTCCTCTTCGCTTTTTCGAACAAAAACTTCATGCTCCTGTTGATTCGCTTTTTCTTACCCAAGAAAAGCTCATCATTGAAAAAGAACAAATCAAGAACTTTGATAAGCTCTTTAGTTATCCATGCTGGCTCGATTTCACCGATGATGCTCTCGACGAAATATTTAATCAAATACTCGATGATAAACTCACCGACGAGCAGCTCGACTATTTCCTTGGTGCCGCTGACGACATAAAAGACTACGACAAATGGTTAAAGGTCGTAAAACATGTATTAAAAACGACTAAAGATCCTCATGTTTTTTGGACTGCAGGCGATATCCTAGCCATCATTCGAAGAGCTGTTCCTGAGGATAAAGATTCTCAAAAATGGTTTAACGACCAACTCTTTGGAATCTTCTGGCCATTCGTCGCCAGTATCTGGCCACTTAACAACGAAAGTTTAATTGATGAGAATATACCGGAAGCAAGAATCCTCATTGATTCTATTAACTGGCTCCATACGATAAGCGATATTAAAGATAGATTGCCGGAGCTCGAAGACGATTTTAAAATCTATGATTTTAACACGAACAGGCATCCCGCAATGTCCTGGATGCTGTGGAGATCGTAAAGAAGGAGCTTGGAGACCGTTATCGTGTAAAGGTTACCTGTGCTCATTTGGAGATTCAGGATGATG